>NZ_JAALFC010000016.1 GCF_011058155.1 Litoribacterium kuwaitense
GCTACTCGTTACGACAAGTTGGCCACGTCCTTCCTAGCATTTGTATACGTAGCTGCAATTTTCAAATTGACACAGTGACGAGTTTTCAGACACGACCTAATTGTTTGCCATACCATTTGCATTTATACTCTAACATTGCTCTGAATTGTGACCATGATACTTCGCTGATCGCTTTAGCTAACTTGTGGTTTTTGATGATTTCAGTCGAGATTTTTTGCAAATAATCTGTTCTTGCATTCGCTATTTTTTCGTGAATCCGCGCTACTTTACGTTTTTGCTTTTGATAGTTCTTTGCTTCATCTAATTTACATTTTCGTTTTAATGCTAATTTCTGTCGTCTAGACAGAATACGTTGTTCTTTTGCTAGTTTTTCTTCTAATGTGCGAAACCATTGAGGGTTGCCAAATATGACCAACGTCAATACCGACAGAAGAACCTGTTTTTTCTAATGAATGATTAATGAAGTCGCCAATGACAGTAAGCTTGTCTTCAAACCCACGCACGTCTCCGTAGCTTCTTTGCCCAATACACTTCATCACTAACAAGCGATTTCATATTTTTCGTAGGAGCTCAGATCGTAGAATTGAATGGAATTTGTTTGTCAAGCTAGTCAGATGTAAATTTAAAACGTCGATTTCCTGCACATACGGAAATCGACGTTTTTATTTAAGGTTAATCTGGTTGATGCTTTGGTAAACTCAGTGTAATGAATAGCGCGACGACGGCGACACAAGCAATCGCTAAAAACAAGTCCGAATAATGGCTAGCTTCAAAGGAATAAAGCGGGTTTAATGCACTTTCTGCTTCCCGACGAGCTGAGAGAAAGGCGCCGATTAAAGCCGAGCCGACACCTGTCCCGAGAAATAACGCACTTTGAAACAAACCCATCCCGACCCCAACTTGTTCCTTTGTTAAGGTTGATACGGCGAAGTTATTCGCAGGAGAGTTAATTAGCGCATACGCTAGCCCGGCGCCGAATACACCAACAGCCATCCATAGTGGAGAAGCTCCAGCAAACAATGACATGAAAAGCGTAGACACGACCATTGTGATTAAACCTGCACTTAATAGATATTTTGGTTTAATCCGGTCTGACCAATGACCGACGATAGGTGATAAAATCGCAACCGTAGCTCCACCTGGAAGGAGTAATAACCCTGCTTCTGCTGGTGCCAAATGATGAACTTCCACGACAAGCAGCGGGATAAAAACAAGGATCGGAAAATACGCGAACATTGCTAAGAAGATAATAAACACCGCACGAACATACATCCCGTTTTTTAATAAGACAGGTGGGATAAATGGACGTTGTGCTTTTGCTATCCGAATCGTCAAAACAATAAAAGCAAGCAGTGATACACTGAGGCTCGTGATCGTAGAAACTGAGAAAAATCCACTTGTTTCGGCTAAAGTTACACTATATAAAAATAAGCCGATGGCAAGCCCAAGAGAAACGCCGCCGATCATGTCAAATGAGCGATCTTCAGCATCTAATGGTTCGATTTTTTGCATGGAAATTTGCGCCCCGATTACAAGCAAAATGCCTATTGTAAAAGTGACCCAAAATAGTGACTGCCAGCCTAACCATTGCCCGACGATTCCGCCAAAAATGGGACCGAGCGCTGTCCCGATTCCAATACTTCCAGCAATAATGCCTAAAACAGCACCACGCTGTCCAGGGGGATATACTCGTGAAATGACGACAATCGAGACGACCGATATAGACGCCATTCCAGCCCCCATAATCATTCTTCCAGAAACCAATACAGCTAGGTTTGGTGCCAATGCACAAATCAAGCTGCCGATCGTTAAGATCAAGACACCGATTGTAAAGAGCTTTCTAGCTTCAACGAAATCAGAGATTCGTCCATAGAATGGAATGGCGATCGCCAAGACGAGCGCTACCCCGCTGACAACCCAACTAATTTGCGATTCAGAGCCGCCCACATCTCCACCAATCATACTGAGAACGGGAGTGACCATATCAACAGAGACACCGGATAGTAACACAGATGCAGCAAGCACGAAAATCAATAATTTATGATGTTGTATTTTCATATATATCCTCCTAAAAAATATGTGTATTTTTAGGAGGTTACATCAATTGTTTTTACCACTGCCTACACCTCTACTGATTTTTTAAGCAACAAAACACGACGTCCGTTCTAATTCAAATACCTTAGTATGAATCGTATCATATGGCAAGATGTCAATAAAGCTTCGTTGGATTTTCGTTTTGTTATTTTTAAAGGTTTATTCTATCTGCGATATCGTTAAACGAGGTATAATGAAATAAAATATCATTCTCATATATTTTTGATAAAACTGATTTTCGGACAAGAGCTATAAGTTATTATCTGAAGTATAAGAATTATTGAAAGGAGCTGTTCTCATGCATGAAGAAGCTATTCAATATTTTTCGGAATTGCTCGGAGAACAACACGTCCGTTTTTCTGAGGCAGATCGTCTCGTTTATTCATACGACGGCACCCCGGGTTTTCAAGCAATGCCTGATTGCATCGTGTCTCCGGAAACGACAGCAGAGGTTGCTGCGATCGTTCGCTATTGTCAGAAACACCGCATTCCTATCGTCCCTCGCGGCTCAGGCACGAACTTGAGTGCCGGGACGTGCCCAACACGAGGTGGCGTCGTCCTTTTGTTTACGCGCATGAAGCAAATTCTTGAGCTTGATCCGGAAAATCTAACGATGACGGTTCAGCCAGGAGTCATTACGAAAGAGATTCATCAGGCAGCAGAACACATAGGTCTATTTTATCCGCCTGATCCGTCATCGCAGTCTATTTCAACGATCGGAGGCAATATTAATGAAAATTCTGGCGGATTGAGGGGACTCAAGTATGGCGTCACAAAAGATTATGTCCTAGGTTTGGAAGTTGTCCTTGCGAATGGTAACGTCATTCGGACAGGGGGGAAACTGGCGAAAGATGTTGCCGGCTATGACTTAACCAAATTGTTAGTCGGATCAGAAGGCACTTTAGGTATTGTGACCGAGGCGACATTAAAATTATTGCCTGTCCCTGAAACGAAGAAAACGATATTGGCTTCATTTACCTCTATTGAGGCGGCGGGACGAGTTGTTTCACAGATTATTGCAAATAAAATCATACCAGCGACGCTCGAATTTATGGATCAAGGGACGATGAAAGCTGTTGAAGCGTACACGCATGTAGGACTCCCAACAGAAGCTGAGGCGGTGTTATTGATTGAACAAGATGGTGCCGAAGCCGTCGTTTTAAGAGATATCGAACAGATGATAGCCATTTGCCGTGCGGCTGAAGCCGTGAATATATCTGTTGCGACAACGGAAGCCGAAGCGGAACAGCTGCGCGCGGCTCGGCGCAGTGCCTTATCAGCGCTAGCCCGTTTGCGTCCGACGACCATTTTAGAAGATGCCACTGTTCCGCGAGCACGCGTGGCTGAAATGGTCAATGCGATTTCCGAGATTGCTAAACAGCACAGCGTGGCGATTTGTACTTTTGGGCATGCAGGCGACGGAAATTTACATCCGACGTGCGTAACCGATGCTCGAGATGCAGCGGAGATGGGGCGTGTAGAGCAGGCGTTTGAAGATATTTTTGCCAAGGCGATTGATCTTGGTGGGACGATTACCGGCGAACACGGCGTCGGTGAAATGAAGTCACCCTATTTAGCTTGGAAAGTAGGTGACGCAGGGGTACAGGTGATGAAGTCGTTAAAGCATAGCTTTGATCCGCAAAACATCATGAATCCCGGAAAAATGTTTGCGAAAGAAGAGCGTAAAAGGGTGGTATTGTCATGAAACACGCAGCGGACATCCAACAAGCATTTAACAGACGGTTGGATGAAGGAGAACTGATGAACTGCATGCGATGCGGGTTTTGTTTACCGGCTTGTCCAACGTATTTACAAACGGGTGGAGATGAATTGCATTCTCCTCGAGGACGAATTGCCTTAATGAAGGCTGTTCATGATGGGCAAATGATGCCGACGGAGGAAATGAAAGAATCGCTCAACGTCTGCTTAGGCTGTCGGGCGTGTGAGCCAGCCTGCCCAGCCGGTGTCACGTATGGTCATTTGCTTGAAGAATCGAGAGCCATTTTTGCCGAGTATGAAGCGAAAGGACCGCTCAAGAAAATGGTTTTTAAAGAGTTATTTCCGAAAAAGAAACGGATGGAGCAAACCGTAGGGGCGTTACGGCTCTATCAGAAATCGGGCCTCCAACAGTTGACACGTCAGCTAGGTTTTCTCTCCCTTTTTCCTGCTGGGATGAAGGAGATGGAAAAAACGCTTCCGGACGTGTTGCCGAAAACGGAACGACAGCATGCGGAGGTATACCGGGCTGTCGGGGAAACGCAAGCCAAAGTCGCTTTTTTCGCAGGCTGCTTGATGGATACGCTCTTCCATGCAACGAACAAGCATACGATTCATCTGTTACAGCTTGCAGGCTGTGAGGTGACGGTGCCAAAGCAACAAGGGTGCTGTGGTGCGCTCCACGGTCATGCAGGAGAAAAAACAGAAGCGATCGCTATGGCAAAGCGGAACATCGCAGCGTTTGAACAGTCGGAAGCGGATTATATCGTAGGAAATGCTGGCGGCTGTGGTGCATTTCTTGAAGAGTATGATACGTTGCTTGCCCAGGAAGGAGAAGATTGGCGACGAAGGGCACAGACGTTTACCGGCAAAATGCACGATTTTTCGAGCATCCTGACTTTGCACGACTTTACGGAAAAGGTGCCCCTTCAAGGCACAGGTGAGCGGATCACCTTTCAAGATTCCTGCCATCTGCGCAACGGTCAGCGTGTGTTTAAAGAGCCAAGGTTTCTTCTCCAGTCAATTGCGCACACAGAATATGTTGAGATGCAAGGAGCGGACACATGCTGTGGTTCTGCAGGCATTTATAACATCGTTCAGCCAGATATGGCGGCGTCTATTCTCGCTGATAAAATGGTGCATGCGAATGAGACGAAAGCAGCAATCATCGTCACTGCGAACCCTGGCTGTCTGTTACAAATGAAGGCTGGCATTGAGCAGCATGGTGAGGATGAGAACGTCGAAGCGCTCCATCTAGCAGACTTCTTGTGGGAGTGTATTGCTAAGGATGTGCGCGAGCAGGTACAGCTGCTTGCATAAAAGTTGACCGCTGTCTCACCATGTCCGAGTAACAACATAAGGGCTGAGCGTACGTTATACCGTGTATGTTGCAGCCCTCGTATTATTTTTCAATCGTTCGCTTCGCTTTTTTAATGATGCGCGCGGTTGCTTTTGTTTTCGACTCTTTATCCCATCGTTCACACAGGTGCAGCACCCATTCAGGCTGTGTCTTACTCGCATCGTTCAGCCAATTCCCTACAGAATCTTGTACATAAGTTGAAGGGTCTGATTTGAGGTGCTCGAGAATAGGGGCAGCTTTCTCTGGCTGTTGTTTTAACAGGTCAATATGTTTTGTCCATACGCCGCGGGGACGAATCACTTCACTTGAAAATCTACGAATATTTTCATCATCGCTTTGCGCCCATTTGGTTAACAGTGCAATGCTCCGGTCCATTTCATCAGCAAGATTTTGCCGAACGGACATCCAAGCAATTTCTCGTACACCGAAATGATGGTCTGCTGCAAATGGGTAGATGTACGCTAGTTTTTCTTCTAATGAATGATGTTGCAACTGATGTAAAAAGGCAGCCCAGCAACGAACGCTGTCTGAAGTATGCTTGGAGCAAAAGGCAAGCAATGCTTCCTGTTTATGTAAACTTTGATCTTTCATGATTTGATGAAGCTGCTGTCCGATAAGACGAATCGCTTTTAGACCTGTTTCGGCTTTCTGAGCAGTCAATTCAGAGGACATGGCTGCAAGCTCTTCAGCGGTCACTTGAGTTGGAAGGACGTGTTTTAATAAAGTTGGGTGGTGAACCGCTTGCCATTCAACAAGATTGACGCTTTCTATTTTTCCTTCATTAAGCAATACGAGCACATTTTGCGCGAGCTCACTCCCTTTTCGAGCGCCCTTTCGAGTTAAGATCGTTTGGCTGATGTCAGTCACGAACGCTTCCCCCTTTTACGAAGCCTATATGAAGAAAAATCTCTGCTAATATTATATCATTAAACAGTCTGTACTACATTCGAGCGGTTTTCCCTTGTTGATATGAATGAAGCTGTGTCGTAGTGCTGACTTGATTTTAACATTGACACGGCTTTGACACAAAATTGTGATCTTCGTTTAGATTGAATTTGAGTGAACAAGGGAAAACTATTTTAGAATATTGCATTAAAAAGAGGAGTGAATATCCCATGAAAGCGGTCGTAATTGAGCAGTACGGTGGCAAAGAACAATTAGTTGAACGTGACATAGAAAAGCCAGTTCCAGGTAAAGGCCAAGTATTAGTAGAAGTTAAGGCAACATCAGTCAATCCAATCGATTGGAAGGTTCGCGAAGGTTATTTACAATCGATGATGGACTGGGAATTTCCCATAATTTTAGGGTGGGATGTCGCTGGATTTGTTAAAGAGGTAGGCGAAGGCGTAGACGAATGGAAGCCTGGGGATGAGGTGTTTGCAAGACCTCAGACAACACGCTTCGGGACGTATGCAGAATTTACAGTTGTCGATGCTCATCTTTTGGCGCAATTACCTCAACATGTGAGTATGACAGAAGCTGCTGCCGTACCACTTGCTGGGTTAACAGCATGGCAAGGTATGTTTGATCATGCCGCCCTTAAAGAAGGCGAAAAGATTCTTATTCATGCAGGTGCAGGTGGTGTTGGTCATTTGGCAATTCAGCTGGCAAAGGCAAAGGGTGCTTACGTCATCACGACATGCAGTGCAAAAAACGCCTCATTTGTCCGTGAACTCGGGGCTGATGAAGTGATAGACTACAAAACTACCGATTTTTCAGAAGTGGTGAACGACGTGGACGTCGTGTTTGATACTGTTGGTGGCGAAGTCATGAATAAAAGCTTTCAAGTGTTGAAAAAAGGGAGCGGTCGTCTCATCTCAATTACGGGACAACCGGATGCTGATGAGGCTAAAAACGCCGGAATTTCTGCAAGTGGGTTTTGGTTACAACCAAATGGAGAACAGCTCAAGGAACTAGGAAAATTTTTAGAGAATGGGACGCTTCGTCCGTTGATTGCAGAAACCTTTGAGTTATCAAGTGAAGGAGTGCAAAAAGCACACGCTTTAAGTGAAACGGGGCACGCTCGCGGAAAAATTATAATTGCTATGCAGGGATAATAAGTATTCATGCCATTATGTTTTACAGCTCTAAATCTTTTAATAAGATCAATCACGATAAAAATGACCAGCCTAAGTGTTTTATGGCTGGCTTTTTATCGTTTTTCCTCATTTTGTTACAAAGAAATTTTAGAGGGTTTGCAACCAAATACAATTTAGATTCGTATATACTATAGTAGAAACGATGATAGATGGGCTTTTGTGGCTTCTGTGGAGTGGAAAGGGGATTTACTTAATCATGCAACGGTACCGGCTGATGAAATTGATTTCGGGGATTTATGAGGCTCTTCTTGGAATCCCGATTCTTGGTGGTTTGATCGTCGTAGGCTTTCTTTACACGCCTTTATTTGTCGGCTTAATCCTTCATGTTATTACACTTGCGATTGCACGAAAAGAAGGCGGTCCTACAGCAGGCAGTTTGTTTGGGATTGTAACGTCATGTATCGCCTGGATTCCGTTTGTCGGCATGATTATGCATATCATCAGTGCCTTTGTACTGATCTTTGAAGGCGTAAAAGAAAAACCGATGAAGACATATAGCTCTTTTGAACGGCAGCCATAATAGCGTAGTACTTTTAATCAATGAGCTAGACAAAACGATTGTATCTAAATGAAAAAAACAGCCTAGCAGTCGCAAAGGCTGTTTTTAGCATCTAGACATATTCTATGACACGATCTTATCGGGCAGAGGCTGCGAGTGATTTTGCTGCTGGAATTTGTTCAGCAGGCTGGGCAGCATCCTTTTGGCGTGACAGAAAGAAGAGAGACAGCCAGATGAGCATAAAACCGAGCAGTTGTGCAGGTGTAACCACTTGTTGGAAAACAAGCCAGTTAACGAGCAAGCCAGTCATTGGAAAGCTTAATTCAGCTAATGTCGCAACAGAAGCTTTCATTGTGCCAAGCCCTTTATAATAAAGAAGCATGCTGAACAGTCCTGGGATAAGCGCTGAAATCACGAGGTTGGTGACGATCATTGCCTGTGCAAACGAGTCTGCAGGCAACGCCCAAACTTCTCCTGAAAATGAAGCTAAAATGGCGAGAAGGGGAAGCGCTAATAGAAACCGCAACGATGTAACTGTTTCGTGGGAGAGGGTTGTCAAAAGAACACGTCCCATCACTGTGGAACCTCCCCAAAGGACAGCCGCCCCTAATGAAAATAAGCTACCGATATTTAACACGTCACGCCAATCAGACAGCGGCAGAGAAAAGCCGAACGTTAAAAAGTATGTTCCGATCAGGGCTACTGGAAAAAGAAATGAAAAGCGACGCGGCCATTTTTCTTTTAAGACGATCCTTGCCAGTAAAATAGCAAAGATGGGCTGCATTTTTTGTAGTAGCAAGACAGAATTGATATCACCATAAGTGAGACCGTTTGTAAATAGCAGCGATGCGAACGCCGAGCCTCCCCAAGCGATAAAAAGCAGCGCACCTAAGTGCTTCAAACTGAGACGGGACAGCTCTTTTCGATGCTTATACAAGATTGGTGCTGTCACAAGTGCCAAAATGATATGCTCGACAAGCACAATTTGTGTAGAAGTCATCGATTCCAACAGAAACATACGAAAGACGGGAGTAGCACCCCAAAAAGCAGCGCCGAGGACAATGAGCCAGAACATGTGATGACGTGTTTTTTCTTCCATCTTGGTGTCTTCAACCCTTTCGGTTGAATACGGCTTCTTCGAAAATCAAAACAGCTCTGCTTCACGGGGAAACAGAGCTGACCAAATAAACCTGTCGCTAGCAGCAACCTTAAAAAAGGATACACGACGAGCGTACACGTTTATTTTGATCTTCTCCCATCCGGACTTTTACCGTCGGCTCTGGAATTTCACCAGATCAGTCCAATGAAACATCGCTTCATTGGAGTCGCGGGCTGTCACCGCCGGTCAGGACTTTCACCTGCCCCGAAGATCCATATTCAAATGTGATTTAGTTTAAATTTGTAATACCATCATATGTGTGAATCTTTTATTTGTCCAGTGTTTTGCTTCAAATAGCGAAAACTGGAACTGCTGACATTTATCCTTTTAACCCGTTGACAGGCTGATCAAGTGGAAATGCGGTCGGCTTTTCGACTTTTGTCGTCATATGGTAATGCTTCTCGTTGTTTGAGGCTATATGGAACCCATGGATCGCTTCCAAGACGTGTAGTGCTAATTTACCTGTAGCTCGATGCTCGCGCTCATTTTGAATTGCATAAGCCATATCCAATACCCCTAGACCTCGGCTATTTTCAGTAAATCCATGAGTAAGCGGCACTTCGATAAAAGCTTTATGGTGTGATTTTTTTACATAGACAGGTCCGTCAAAGGTGTTTGGATCAGGAACAACCATAGAGCCGTCGGTACCGTGAATTTCAATATGAAATGGATGTTTACTCCCCTTAACATCAAAACTTGTTACAAGTGTTGCCACTGCACCATTTTCAAAGTCGAGCACACCAGCAATATGCGTTGGTGTTTCGACAGGAAACGTGCGGCCATAATCCGGTCCGTTCTTAACCATTCGTTCTTTGACAGGTGTAGCCGTAGACCCTGTAACCCGTTGAATAGACCCTATTAAGTGGATAAGTGCTGTTAAATAATAAGGCCCCATATCAAACATTGGTCCCGCGCCATACTGGTAGAGGAAGTCAGGCCCAGGGTGAAAAATTTCCGGTCCTTCATGCGTCATAAAAGCAGTAGCCGCAATCGGGGCGCCAATCCAACCATCATCAATAAGCTTTCGAGCCGTTTGAAGACCTCCGCCTAAAAAGGTGTCCGGGGCAGAGCCGAGGCGCAGTCCTTTTTCCTCAGCGAGTCGGATTAAGGATTTTGCGTCGTCTACCTCAATGGCCAAAGGCTTTTCACCGTAGGAGTGCTTCCCAGCTTCAAGCGCCTTTCGATGAATGTCTGCGTGGGCCGCTGGAATGGTTAAGTTGATGATAATTTCAACTTCTAAATCAGCAAGAATGTCGTCAACTGAGCATGCTTTTGGAACGTTATATCGCTTTGCCATTTCTTGAGCTTTCTCTAAGTCGAGGTCAGCGCAAGCGACAATGTTTAAGATGTCAAATTTTTGTCCAGCTTCAAAATAAATCGGACTAATGTTTCCGCAGCCAATAATACCTATGTTTACTTTTTTCATCTTGTGTATCACCTTTCTGGATTTAGGATGTTATTGTATTGTTTTTAAGATGTTGGACAATTTTTGCATGTGTGCGATCGAGCTTATAAAAGAATAAAACGAAAATTTGTAGAGCAGTAAAGACAATTGGGGCAGCAAACATGAGAAAACGAATCATCGATAGAGCACCTTCTGTTAAGGCCTCAGGGGTGTAGCCAGCAAAGTCAAGAGCATAAGCAACAAATGCTGAGCCTAAGGCGATGCCTAATTTAGTTGCAAAACTATAAGAGGCGTATAAAGTGCCTTCGGACCGTGTGCCGAATTTATATTCCTGATAGTCAACAGTGTCCGCCAGCATCGCAAGTGTTGCAGCATTGCCGATCCCTATCGCAGCGTTGGCTAAAAAGAAGAGACTTGCAAATAACAATTGTGGTGCACTTTCAAGAAAAATTAAGGAAATAAATAGTAAAAGCGCCATTGAGGTAGCGACAATGGTTCCGTTTCGGTTGCCAAGCTTTTTCAGCAATGAAGGAGCGAAAAAAGCACCAACGAAATATGCTGCATTTAACAGTCCAAGATAAAGGGGAGCCAATCCAGGACGTTCTAAAACGTAGGTAATGTAATAAATTAATACACCTGACATGGCACCCACACGGAGAAATAAGATTAAGGCATTTAATGAAACGATGCGCCAAGGGCCGTTTTTCATCAAGCTGGTCATAGACTTTTTGACATCAACTTCATGATCCGCTGTCTGATATTCAGCGTATCGTTCCTTACAGTGGCGGAATGTCATCATAAACAAACCGATCGCAATGAGTGAAAAGACCCCCATCGTGATAGGAAATCCTAACTGCTGATTGCCATTACCGAAAAAATCGACAAGCTCAAGGGTTAACACAGACACGAGAATAGCCCCTGTCGCCATCCCCATCATGCGAAAGCTGCTTAACTTAGCTTTTTCCTCAGAATCTCGCGTCATCATTGACATTAATGCACCATATGGTAAGTTAATGGCTGTGTAGATCATGCCGAGTAATGTGTAAGTGACATAAGCATAAATGAGCTTACCTGTATAAGAAAAATCAGGGGTAATAAATGTTAGTACACTAATGATCGCAAAAGGAATCGCCAAATAAAGAATATATGGTCGCGCTTTTCCATGTTTTGTGTTTGTTTTGTCAACAAGAATGCCCATGAGCGGGTCATTCACAGCATCCCATATTCTTGTTAACAGAAAGAGTGTACCAACAGCACCGGCAGCAAGACCGAAAATATCAGTGTAAAAAAAGAGTAAATAACTCGTTGTCATGCCCCAGACAAAGTTTGAAGCTAAGTCACCAAATCCGTAGCTTAACTTTTCTATAAAAGACAGTTTTTTCGACGGTTGTTTAAATGAGTTTTGTGAAACATTCATTGATTTCATCTCCTCTATGCTTAGCCTTATGAAAAGCAGTCAGTCTGAGGTGGAATACGGATGTGCTTTGCCTTTCAATGAAAATGTTTTTATTTATATGAAAAGTGGGTTCGCGAAGCTAAATGTTTAAAACTCTTTTCGACACTTTTGATTTGATTTAACGATGTTAAATCTTGTTCAACAAAAACATACTTTGCATAACCAAGAACTTTTGCTGTCTGTAAAATATCATCAATGTTCATTACACCATGACCGACTTCTGTAAAGTATTCTTGCTTGGAAAAAGGAATGAATGTCTCCATCGATACTGGCTCGTTTGTATCTAAGCGTTCAAAAGCATTGACTGGTGAAACACCGGCTGGTAAGTCTTTTTGATGAATGAGGTCACATCTTGAGTCCAACTTTTTTAAGTAGTGGATCGGGTCAACACCACCGCGTAAGGCCCAATACGTATCAAATTCAAACCGTACGAGACTAGGGTCTGTATTGTCGATCATTATGTCAAAGGCGCTATCTTGACCAAACTTTTGAAATTCTTGGAAGTGATTATGATAGTAAAATGAAATCCCTTCTTTTTCACAGAGGTTTCCGTAATCATTCAAATTTTCACAAAATCGCAGAACGTCATCTCTGTCTTTAAAAAATTTCATCGGGCAAACAAGTGCAGAGCTCCCAATCGTATGATTAAAAGCGATCATATCTCTCCAATTCACTTTTTCAATTGGGTGCACATGGCTTGATACGGCCTTAAGCCCAAAGTGGTCTAACTGTTCTTTAAATTCTTTAGCTGTCATTCCACCGATATTAATGTTATTTTCTACGTTGTGGAATGCGAGTTCGACATTGGTATAACCGATTTGTGCTACCTTCTCAAGAGTCCCTAAAAAGTCTTTCTCAAGCTCTTCTCTGACAGAATACAGCTGTAAACCAAGCTCCATTTGAAAAACCTCCTTTATTGTAAACGTTTACAAATTGTAATCGTTTACAATTATAACTTGCACTGTTTGTCATTGCAAGAAGGAAATCTAATTAATTGCAATGCAAACAGTGGGTCGTTATTGCAAAGGAGCTGTTGATGACCTTTCAATAAGCTGATGGGGTAATTTAATCGTAGGATATTTTTTTGTCTCTGAATGTATATTATGATACAGCGTATTAAAAGCTTCCGTACCGATAGCAAATGTCGGTTGAGAAATCGTCGTCAATTCCGGCGATGCCATAACAGCTTCCTGTGTATTATCGAATCCTACAATGGAGAATTCTTCAGGTACTTTGAAACCAGCTTTTTGCAGAGTCTTTGCGGCTCCAGTGGCGAGCACATCACTAATGCAAAAAAGCGCTGTCGGTCGCGGATGAATGTGAAGTAGACGTTCTGTCAGGTGGACGCCGTCTTCATAGGACAGTTGCCCGTACTGAATCAGTTGTTCATCAAAAGAGATTTTATGATCGGCAAGCGCCTTTTTGTAACCTTTCAGCCGCAGCCGTGCTGAATTGACCGATTTACTTGACAGCATGCCAATCTTTTCGTGACCTAATGAAAGTAAATATTTCACAGCATCATACGCTGCTTGCTCCTCATCGATTGAAATCGAAACTGTAAAATCTGTCTCTTTAATCTCACAGCATTGGACAACATGATGAGTTTTACCGAGATCAGTCAGCTCTTTTTTCGATAAACTTGAGTTTAAGATAATGACACCATCGACCAGCCGGTTTTGCAGCATTTGCAGTTGTTCCCATTCTTTCTTTTTATTTGAAGAGGTCGGGCAAGCGATTAGTGTGTATCCTTTTTGACGTGCGGCTGTCTCAATTCCATCAAAGACATCTCTTAAAATTGGCCAGACAAGTAAAGGTGTGAGGACGAGAATCCGTTTTGTTTTCGCTGTGCGTAAATCACGTCCGAGGGAATTCGGCGTGTAGCCTAGGTCGTCAATCAGTTTTAAAATGTCTTCTTTCGTCTCTTGTTTGATTAAAGGACTATTATTTAATGCGCGAGAAATGGTTGCAACAGAGACACCTGCTTTTTTTGCAACGTCACGAATCGTCATATTAGATTTTTCCATGTGTTCATCTCCAAACTAAAAACACTAAGTATTGTCAAATCAATGTGTATGTATAAGTATAGTTGATAGAATGTAGTTCTGCAGTTGCGAAGCAAAAAAAGTAGGTTTGATCTATGGTGTCAGTTGAGCTACATTTAGGTGGAGATGTTTTGTGAAATTTAGATGATTTCATTGGTCTGCAGAAAACGAAGAAGAAAGAAACAGCTTTTTTGCAGCAAATGCCAATGGTGTGTAAACGACATATCCTTAGGAAGGAAGGGTACCCTATGCTCGATGCCCCGGTTCCGATTTTGCGGTTTTTTGATGAAGAGCGTACGTTTGCTTTTTATGAACGCTTCCTTGGATTCACAGTCGATTGGACGCATCGCTTTGAAGAAGGCTTGCCTCTATATATGCAAGTATCGCAAGGGAAGTGTGTGTTACATTTATCTGAGCATTATGGTGATGCAATTCCTGGCTCAACCTTACGTATTGGTGTTGAAGATGTGGAAGCTTTTCAACAAGCGCTCCTTCGACAACAGGCTGCCTTTGCACGGCCTGGGCTTCAAGACGGAGTAGGAGGGAAAGAGTGTATTGTCACCGATCCTTCAGGGAACCGTCTGATCTTTTTCAAAATTGAATGATATACAAAAGGAGTGGAAATGGCATGGCAAAATCAAAAGCAAAAAAACAACGCAAAAAAAGGATTCGAGAAGGGTGGAGGAACCCGGAAAGCAACCGTAGTGCGTATGCTTTTCAAGACTTGCGCACGAGGAAAACAAAAACGAAGAGAGACTACTTATATCGATCGAAGCATAAAACTCATTCTTACTCTCAGGAGAAGGATGAGTTTTTTTATTTTGCAGGTTAGCCAGATTCCGAAAAAGCTTAGCCAGATTTGTGGTTTTTTTAAGAAAATTGCCACGCTACAATAAGCTCAACATAGACAAAAAGGAGGAAACAACTGTGACACAAGCTTTGAAAAAACTATCGACTGCAGAGAAGGAAGCCTTTGAAAAAGAAGGGTATGTCATCATTCGCGGCTTGTTTTCTGAGGAAGATGTTAAGCGCATTCATGACCTTTTTGAAGAGATCAGTCATCAAACCATTCCAGGGCATTTTGAGCCTGATTTTTCGGCAGAACAGAACGATCCGCTAAAACGTTATCCGCGTGTGATGCATCCACATCGCTTTAACGAAGTAGCACGTGATTATATGCTTCATCCTGGAGTGTTTGATGTGTTGGAAGATTTGTATGCAGAGGATGTGCTCGCCGCTCAGAGCATGTTTTATTATAAGCCACCAGGCTCTAAGGGGCAGGCACTGCACCAAGATAACTTTTACTTGAAAGTGCAGCCAGGGAACTGTGTGGCTGCGTGGACGGCAATTGATGATGTTGATGAAGAAAATGGCGGGCTACTCGTTGTGCCGCAAACGAATGAGGATGAGATTGTCTGCCCAGAATTGGCTGATCGTTCTGAATCATTTACCCATCATTATGTGAAGCCGCCTGAAGGAAAGAAAGCAGTACCAGTGAATATGAAAGCTGGTGATGTGCTTTTCTTCAACGGCAACTTAATCCACGGTTCTTATCGTAATAAAACGAAGGATCGTTACCGGAGAGCTTTTATTTGCCATTATGCGAATGGATCAGCCGAAGAAATTAGCAAGCATTATAACCCGCTGTACAGAAGAGATGGTCAAACGCTCGATTTAAAAGGGAACCCAGACGGCGGACCATGTGGTGTTGAATTTGAAGATGTCTACCCTCATTAAGCAAAAACTAGACGTTCAAATGGCTTGGTGGACGCTCTCTGGCATGGGGGATGAAGCGGGCGAGTGGAGTGATGAAGAAAAAATCAAGCGTGTGGCAGAAGATGGATTTACGGGGATCAATGGGTTTTTGCCGCCACCGGAAAAGGCAAGCCAATGGCAGGAATGGATGGAACAGCATAGCCTTACTTTCAGTATCAATGCCTATCCGACCAATGCCCATGACATGGAAGCTTTTTTAGATAAGGCGCTTGAATATTCGGGAGACATTAGCTTGATCAATGCACAAGTGAAGGCCCCTTTTTGTACAGGAGAACATGCGATTGCACTTCTCGACCGAATTCACACATTATCAAGACAGGCGAAATTGCCTGTCTTGGTAGAAACACACCGTGGAACAATTACACAAGACCTATTGCGAACGGTAGAGTATGTAGAGAGACTACCCGACCTGCCATTAACGATTGATTTTTCTCATTACGTACTGACAGGAGAAATGCACGTCGTCTCTCAAGAAGCAGAAGTGTATTTTCAACGGTTGTTACAGCAGACTGAGTGCATCCATGGGCGAATTTCAAACGGTGAACAGATTCAAGTTCGTTTGAACGCGGACGGTGGACATGAACGTTTAAACGACTTTTCACACTGGTGGCAATCTGGAATGAGAGCGTGGCGAACCCGTCACTCTTCAGGGTGTTTTCCCTTTGTTTGTGAATTAGGTCCGCCACCGTATGCGTTGGTTGACGAAGCGACGGATGAGAAGGCGATTCGTTGGAAACAATCTTTACAGCTCGCAGACATCGCTAGACGTCTATGGAAAGACATTGATGAGGAAGTCTCAGTGAGCGTATAAAGATAGAGATGAACTCTTCAAAAGCTGCTTCCCAAAACAGGAAATGTACGGTACAATTTCTTGGGAACATATGTGCCTTTCTTTGAATTGCAAGGCCCTTTGTTTCAATAGAAAAGAGAAACGTATTGGTGTTAGAAGGGGCGTTCTGTATGACAGGAAAAACACATTTGTTCGGGGGAATTGCCGCAGGGGTTGCAGTCATTCAAGTGACAGATGCAGCGCCCGGACCGGTATTAATTTTAAGTACACTCTGTGCATTGCTGCCAGATATATGCCACAGAGGGTCCCGTATCGGTCGCAAGCTGAAAATTGTTTCGTGGCTCGTTAGCAGCCTTTTTGGTCACCGAACAGTGACGCACAGCTTGCTTTTCCTCGGCGTGGGCAGCTGGCTACTTTATTTATTTGCCCCTGATCCGGCCTATGCGTACGGCTACGCAGCTGGTGTCAGCAGTCATTTGTTGCTGGATGCATTGACGGCAAAGGGAATTCAGCTCTTTTGGCCTATTCCTTGGCGGATTCGTTTTCCACTGTACACGAAAACAGGTGGGGTCGTGGAGTGGTTCGTGCTCATGGCTTTAATTGGCTATATCGGCTATGCGGGTTTAGCTGTACAATAATGGAAAAACAGGTCTCTTCAATACGAAGGACCTGTTTTTTTATATCACAACAATTTAACGCTATTTTTGTGCTTCCACACGGATGAGTTGATCATAACCATAGATGCTCGCTAATTTTGCCGAATTGGTTTCGGAAACGGTAGATGCAAAACCGAGGGTTAACATTGCTCGATTTGGCGTATTTGGGTTTGGAAGATAAATGCTCATTCCTTCTGGTTCGCGAAAACGAAGGTCGCTTCCAGCTGAGATCAAGTGCTGATCGACGACGGATCCATCAGCAAGATCGACAATGGTGATTTTCGTGTTGCCAGTTGGTTTTTCGGAATCTCCTTTTCCATAGGCATTTCCTTCTAATAAGTATAAGAATCGTCCATAGGAAGCAAAGCCTTGAAAAGTCCCGAGACCGCTTGGCTGAGCGACATTGTAAATCGGCGTATCGTTATGCTGTTTTACTTGGTCCAAGGGGAAGACAGCAAAGTTGAATTGGCCATTTTCTCGGTAACGCATCGTTAAGTTTCCATACGCCATATCAATGTTGACGGTCGTACGATCAACGTCAGGGATAAGCTCGAATTTTTCCAGTTGAGGGTTGTCAGCATGTAGAATTTGCCCATCTTCAAAAGGAAATCTTGCTAGCTTTGATCCCCATCCGTGTTTGCCATCATTAGAAATGGCGTCGGTTTCCGTCCAAATAAACGTGTTGTCTCCTTCTGTTTCAATACCAATAGAAACACCGTGACCGAATTCTTTTAAAAACATATGTCCTTCTATTTCGCCCTGCAAGTTCAATTTCGTTAACGTGAGATCTCCTCGGAAGTCGCGGTCGCGACCACTTACTGGTTCATCCTCGTCGGGCAGCTGTTGCCCACCGGCCATCAACTGCACGGTATAGATGTGTTTGTTCACATGATCAAAAGCGAACGATTGAATGACAGTGTTATTGTGCAACGCTTTTTCGCGAATTAATTCAGTGTCTTCTGAAGTTAAATCGAACATTTTTGACTGCTCAATTGGTGGCATGGCCAATGCTGTGTTTGGAAGTAGAAACAGTAGTGAAAGTGCAGCCATGCTGTAACTGAAGATTTTTTTCATAAAGATTGCTCCTTTAATGCTGACGTCCATCGTACATACATTTCTTTAAATTTTGCTAAGTCATTCGTCGTACATAAGATATCAGGATGTCGACTGAAAATCTCAAACTGCCAATCGGCATCGACAGGCCAGACGACGATTTGCACGCCTTCATTTCTACATTTTTGAACGTATTCATCGGTTAGAAATTCAATTCGAACCGATAAGTATGTCGCGTTTATTTCCTTCATAAATGGGAAGACCGCCGGAGTGGCTCCTGTTTGAATAATGCCCAATTCGATGTCGTTTGAAAGCTCACGCATTTTCATAATCGCGAAATGATCAAAGGAATTGACATAAACTTGATCAAGCATACCTGCATCCGTAATCTCCTTAAGCACTGCTTCTTCCAGGCCAGGATAACGATCCCCTTGTTGTTTTAGTTCAACGGCAACCTTCATACGATTTTTACAAAAAATCAAGCCTTCCTTAAGCGTCGGAATTTTTTCATCGCTTCCGACAGTGAGCGCTTGTAATTCGGCATATGTGAAATCTTTTATAAAGCCCTGTCCATTCGTCATCCGATCGACAGTGATATCGTGCATTAAAATAGGGACGCCATCTTTGCTTAAATGAACATCAATTTCTACATATTCAAAATCGAGGTCAAAAGCAGCCCGGTACGCTGAAAGCGTGTTTTCAGCGTACTTCGTCGGGTAGCCACGGTGCGCAAGTGCTTTAATTTTCAAGGTTAATCATCCTTTTTATAGAGGTTGTTGGTTACTGGCTTTCTTGGATCTTTTGATACTGCTGTAAAACTTCTGTCACTTCATCATTGGCTTGATCAAGGGCTTCATCAATCGTGAGAGAGCCTTCTAATATTTTTTCTACCTGATCTTCAATAATAATGCGAATATCAGGATAGACGCCGATATAAGCACCTTGTGTTACCGGGGAGACCTCAGCCAAGTGAAGCTGGTCTAAGGTTGCTTGTACTTGTGGATAATTCTCTAAATGTGTTTTGTACAATTCATTCTCATATACATCGGTACTGACAGGGTAATAGCCAGTATTTGTTGTCCACTTGACTTGTGTATCCGGCTCTAGTAAATATTGGACAAAGTCCCAAGCGGCATGTTGGGTTTCTTCTGGAATGTCGTCAAAAATCCATAAAGATGCGCCGCCAATGACAGATCCGTGCGGTTCAACCCCGTCAGCAACAGGGTATTTTGCAATGCCGAGATCAAAAGATGCATCTTCAATTGCTGGAACGGCATTGGAGGATGTATCAACGATCATCGCTACCTTCCCGGCGAAAAATGATTCTTTGACGTCATCATTATTCCGTCCAAGGTTTACAAAAGTTCCTTGATCATACATCTCCTTAATCCACGTGATCGCTCGTTTCATTTCCTCATTATGAATTGTTGCTTCTGTCGGTGTACCGCTTCTCCCGTTTTCATTGTTAACGGTATATCCGCCTTGGTTAACGACAAGCTGTTCGTAATGCCAGCCGTAATTACGGATATTAATCCCATAGCGTTCAACTTCAGAGCCATTTTTCGTCGTGAGCAGCTCGGCCGCCTCGGCAAATTCACTATACGTATGTGGTGGATTTTCCGGATCAAGGCCGACTTCTTTAAAAGCATCTTTGTTGTAATAAACAACCGCAACAGAAGGGTTAAATGGCATAGAGTACAGCTTTCCGTCTACTTCATATCTGCCGAGAATCGCAGGTTCAAAGTTTTCTATATTAAAGTTATCTTGATCAATAAAGTCTTGCATCGGTTTAATTTCACCCATATCGATCATCGGTTTGGTCGATTCCTCGTTTAATTGCATAAGTGCTGGGACGTCATCTGTTCCAATCACTGAGTTAATTTTACTGAAGCCCTCACGATACGTTCCTTGAAACACTGGTTTGACAATGACTTCACTTTGTTCACTATTGTAATCTGTAATGATGTCTTCTAACACATTAAGATTGTTGCCGCTCATTGAGTGCCAAAAAGTGACGACCGTTTTTCCATCCTCTGTCATCGGTTCACTGCTTGAGGGATAACCACAGGCAGCGAGCAGTAGCGTAAAAACCAGCAATCCAACAATGTTCTGCAATTTCATTTTCATCAAGCCTCCAGCGGATTATTTTTGAGAATACGTCGTCAAGCCTTCTTGTAAATATTTGTGTCCTATCAGCAATATAATTAAGGTCGGGAGTAAAATGAGAATGATGCCGGCCATAATAATAGGAAAAGAGTTTTGCTCTTCTTGTGAGATAAGCATTTTTAAGCCAATTTGCACGGTTCTTATCTCATTACTATTTGTCACAAGTAACGGCCATAAATATTGGTTCCACGTTGTAATAAAAGAATATGTGCCAATGGCGGCAAGCATAGGCTTGGACAAAGGCAAGACCATTTGCCAAAAAAAGCGGAAGCGTGAACAACCATCCAATTGCGATGCTTCGTGCAACTCCTTAGGTATCGTCATAAAATGCTGTCTTAATAAAAAGATTCCCAATGTGAGAGCTAAATGAGGAACAATTAAGCCAGTGAAAGAATCGATCCACCCGAGTGTGATGATCGTGTCATAGTTAGGAATTATCGTCGCTTCCCACGGAATCATCATTGTTGATAAAACGAGCATAAAGAAAACACTCTTTCCAGGAAAGGGAATAAAGACAAATGCATATGCTGCTAAACTGCTAGTGATTAAATGACCAATTGTAACGATAGATGCAAAGAAGAAGCTATTTACAATAAACTTTAAAATCGGTACATCAATGATGACATCAAAATAATTTTGCAAGGTCAGTTCGGAAGGAATCAGAGATATCGCATTATTAAACGCATCCGGTTTCATGAGGCTGATTAAAAATGCATAGACAAAGGGAAAGAGCATGATGGCTGCAGATAGTAATAGCAATGTCTGTCTAAGGGCTTTTTCTTTTAAACTCATTGATAATGCACCTTTTTCTCTCCAAATTTAAATTGAAAGTACGTGACAATTAAAATGACTAAGAAAAGGAATATCGCTTGTGCAGAAGCAGAACCGACATCGTAGCGAACAAATGCATCTTGATAAATGGAGTAAACGATAAGGTTGGTTGAACCTGAAGGTCCTCCGCCAGTCATCAAATCAATTTGCGCAAATGATTGAAAGGAGCTAATGACTAAAATGACAGTGACGAAAAACAAAACCGGTGAAAGCTGGGGGATTGTAATATTTTTGAATTGTCTCCACCAGCCTGCCCCGTCTATTTGTGCACTTTCATACAGCTCTTTTGGTATATTGTGTAATCCTCCGGTGAGTACGATGAAATTAAAACCAATGCTAATCCAAATGGTTGGGATAGAAATCGAGAAAAGCGCCCAATTTGAATCGATCAGCCAGCCTATTTTTTCAATTTTTAGCCAACTTAGCACCTCATTAAACAAGCCGTTTTCGGGGTGATAAAAGAAACGAAAGATAACAGCGCTTGCAGCGACTGAAACCCCTAATGTGTACGAAAAAATGATTTTATATATTTTTGCTCCTTTGAATTTGCCGTGTGCCAAGACGGCAAGAAACAATGAAATCATGATTGTTCCAGGGACAATATATAAAATAAATAGCAGCGTAGCGATCATCGTTTCGATAAAATCAGGCGATTGGAGCATATCAACATAATTTTGTATGCCATTAAAAAACACCGGATTTCTCTGCCGATCCGTAATAAAAAAACTTAAATAAAAAGTTTTCAATATTGGGTAAAATACAAAAATAATAAAGATAAGCAATGCAGGTGATAAGTAAAGCAAAGCGCTACGAAAATCTTTTCTTTTTGAATTCATTATCCTTGGCATCCTCTCTATCCAAAGTAAGTTGATTGTTTATTTTTAATCATTTCAAGATTTTTTTGAGATTTATATGCAAATATGTGCTTATTAATGTTCTTAAATGTTCATTTAAACTCATTTTAACTGGGCACCTATATGATGTCAATGAATTGTCTAAACAATTTAATGAAAAGATAAATCAACCATAAACGAATATTTGTCTTGCAGCGTTTGTCAATGTATTCGCTTCTTTGTTACTTATATCCATATAAAATGAGGATGCCCTGCATTATCATAAGCTTACAATGTCCAGTTTTGTTTAAGGTCGATCAAGGGTAACGAATGATAAGGTGTTCATTCAAAGTAAAATCAAAAATAATTGTTTAATGATCGAAAAAGTGTTAAAATATCTTAATACACTTTTCGAGCTTTGTGAATATACTATAGAGAAAGGAGGTTGGCCAAGCTATGAGACAGGTTACACTGGAACAAGTGTTTTTACATCCGGTGGCACAGAAATATCTTGGGCGTTCGGGAATCGCTCATGCGATCACTGTAGCTGAAAATGCCTTGAGACGCGCTCTTCGAGAAGGTGAAAATACTGACTTAGCGGTGAAAGCAGCCCTTCTTCATGATATAGGACATCACCAATGGTATAGAGATGGGCAATGGGACTATCAGCTATATCGTCAAAATGATATTCATGCGATTAAGGGCGCGACGAGAGCGCATAAATTGCTTGTCCAGCTGGGTGAAAAACCGAGTGACGCAAAGGCCATTGCTGTTGCTATCCTTTTGCATACAGATTCATATTTGCCGGAAGGATCTTTTGAACGGAGTCCATTGCAGCGGATCGTTCATGAAGCGGATGAAGCAGATGAAGAGCCAGGAGGCGCGCATCATTATCGTCGTACCGATATGACCACAGCCTTGCAGCGCATTCGGCACCTTGATCGACTAGTTGACCGTTCGCTGACAGACGCTAGGCAGCAGCAAACGAGCTGAATGGATTTATTGACGCCATTATGATTTTTCGATATAGTAATAAAAATTAGTTCGGAACCTTTGTATAGGGGAGTAGCTCTTGCAGTAACGTCGTCAATTCGGGAGCGATCCCCGGCGTTGCTGGCAACGTTTGTTGTTTGCGAGACCTTTACCGTTTTTTCGGTGAGGTCTCTTTTTTTAGGCATACCTGTGAGGTCTTTTCTGGGTGGCATAAGAATGGAATAGATGTAAAACGTTTGCGTTGTGGAGACTGAAAGTGAAAGAGGTGTCAGTGATGAAACCGACACAGCAGCTAGTGCGTAGTGTTCTTTTTAAATTTGAAGGTAAAAGCTGGGTTGTCGAACAAAAAGACGCACGGCTGCAGCTTGTAGGGCAAGGGCGAAGCGCCTGTGTCTTTCGGATTGCTGGTACCAATCGTGTGCTAAAAGTGTTTTACCCACCTTTTGTAAAGATAGCGCAAGAGGAGGCTGAGATTTATCAACAGCTTGCCGGCATTTCGTATTTTCCGACTTTGCATGAATCTGGCGAGGGATATCTTGTCATTGATTATGTAGAAGGATTTACGTTTTATACATGTATGGCAACAGGTCGGCGGGTTACAGAGGCGCATATCAAAGAAGTGGATCGAGCTTTACAGGGAGCACGTGAGCGTGGCTTAAACCCTTCGGATATTCATCTGCAAAATTTAATTGTTACCCTTGACGGAAGTGTAAAATTGATTGATGTTGCAAGATTTAGGCAAAAGAAAAAATGTCAGCAATGGTCGCACTTAAAGAAAGCATTTTATCAGTTGTACCAAAAGCGGTATGTGCCGAAAAAGTGGCCAGTTCGTGTGATGAGAATCGTCGCTGAGCTATATAAGAAAAAAAGGTTGCCCCGTTTTCGCTAAATATAGTGAACGGTGCTGCCGAAGGGTTTTTTCAAAGTTATTTTGTGTAAACGCGTAGAGGCAGCGGTAATTTTTTTGTTTGCTAGGCTTTCATCTATTAAACGATATTACGCTCGTTGTCTTCACTCGCCTTTTAGCGCAAGAAGTGGAGGTTAGTATATATATGGAAACAACGATACAAGCACAGGTTCGCGAATTGCAGCAAATGGTTGAGCAGCATGATCGTTGCTCATTGAAATTAAACTGGGACATGTTGAGCGAGCGGCCGAGTGACGATACATATGATTATTTTGCCTGGGACGGCGCACAGTTCATCGGCTTTTTAGGTGTGTATGATTTTGGGAATAAGCTTGAAATGTGTGGAATGGTTCATCCGAACAATCGCCGCCAAGGGATTGGCAAACGTTTACTTAATCAAGCGCTTCTTGGTTGGGCTAATGTACCGCAGCGCAAGCTCTTGAACGTTCCTGAAGGGTCAAAGAGTGGGAGAGCATTTGTGAAAGCTTTAGAATGGTCCCTTGATTTCACGGAGTATGAAATGAGTTGTTCACAAATCGATGATTTAAGCAATGAAGACAAGGTTTTTTTGCGTAAAGCGAGTGAGGGTGATATCCCGTTTATTCTCGAAATGGATCAACAAGGGTTTGCTATGTCTTATGAAGAGGCGAAAAAATTATATACCGTCCATGAAAATGTATATGAGGGAACTTTTATCATTGAGAAGAGCGATCGTCTAATCGGGAAAATGAGGCTCGAGCACCTTGAGCATGAGACATGGTTATACGGATTCGTTATTGATCAAAAACAGCGTGGGCGCGGCTTAGGACGGGCAGCTTTGCAAGCCCTTGTTCAGCAGGAAGTCGAACAAGGCAGGCAAATTTGCTTAGAAGTCGTTGCTGAAAATGAGCAAGCCCTACGTTTGTACACGTCTGCAGGCTTCACGCAGTTTGGTGCTCAGCACTATTACTACAAAAGTGAAAATGATAACCAAAAATACAAAAAACCAGAAGCTTAAAGCCGCTGGTTTTTTATTTTGTAGTGAAAAACTGCTTGATATCGTCAATGACGGCCCGCCAAAGGGAAGAATCAGACGTGTAACGTTCGTTTATTTTCATAATCAGCTGCTTTTGTTTGTCGCTAAAGCTAGGGTCTTCTTTTGGAGGAAGAGAAGACATTTCAGCAACAACAAGTTTTTGAACATCTAAAGCCCTAGGCCCCCAAACAAATTGCTCTTCACCAGCACAATTGATAAAAATAAACTTAGGAATCGCACGAGACGTGCCATTTGTTAAATAGCGATCCATTAACTCAAGGTTCTCATCACGAATTAAAAAGCGCAACGTTATGTCACTTTCTTCAGCAATGCGTTGAAAAATAGGAATATTCAGCAACGCATCACCGCACCAATCTGCTGTTAAGACAATCCCTCTCCAACCTTTGCCTCTCATCTGTTGAAACACCATTTCATCCTCAGGTGTAAAAGATACGTGCTTATAAATCTGGTTCAGCGCGTCTTTATTGACACTCATTTCTTCAACGTACTTAGAAAAGGATGTACCTTTCTCATACCAATCTGTTAATTCCATGTTTGTCACTCCTTTCACTCTTCGTTCTATCTTAGGTGAAATGTGTCTAAAAGAATAGGTGAAAGGATGTGTTTTTGAGAAATTCTTCAAAAAAAGCTCAATAATGTGGTACTGTGTATTTATTAACAAACACAGCATATGGCGCTTTTTGTTGCGTAAATGGAGCGGGCGTCGTCTTTTAAGTGCTTTAATACTGAATAGAGATGTAGGAGGGTCACTGTGGGTTCACGAGTTATGCATGCAATTGTTGCGTTAGAGGTAGCTAGAAGAAGAAAAGAAACGGATCTGTCTACCTTTTTTGCTGGTGCACTTGCTCCGAGCGCTGCTTCAACTCTAAGGGAGAAGGAAGCCTTACATTTTTATGATCGTCACGGTGGAGAAGACACCAAGTTTATTTCATTCTCTTCATTTGCTAAGCGTTATATGGACATTAGCCGCCATCCTGAATTGAAAGGATACGCTACTCACCTTGTCACTGACCACATTTGGTTGACGCACCTCTATCATCCATGGTTACGAAATCAGACGTCAAAGATCAGTGAGCTAACGGACATGTACCATCGTGATTTTACGAGACTAAATCAGCCACTTCTACATCATTTTGCTCTAAGCGAGAGCTTAAATGACGTTTTAAAACAGCCGATTTTGACCATATTTAGTCATATCGATGAATTACAAATGCAATTAACATATCAAAGATTAGAAGAAGATTTACATAGAGAAGACGATACACAACTTGAAGTTTTGTCATGGGAAGGCATGCTAGATTATATTCATGTAAGCATTGAGCAGAGTATTGCTTATTTGCAAGGGCTTTGACTCTTAGGCGCCAACATTAGAATTTGTCCGGAAGGCTTCCATCGGGGCAGATTTTTGTTGTAGGCGTTTTTTCTATGTCAGGGACACTTTTATTGTCAAAGCTGCTGCATGGTCATAGTTAACCAAGAGGATTTAGCGGTACTGTCAAACCACATATTATTGCAAGAGTTTTTACATCAAGCTTATCAACTTGCTCATGTTCGTCATGGCTTGATAACATATGTCATTCTAAGTTAAAGAGATTGAATATTCTCTCTAAAAAAAGAGACAGTTAACGGATGATGGATGGGTGTGCTTGCCAATGGTTTATTTTAATAAATCATTCGAAAAGGTGATGATATATCTTTACAAACTGTTAACTTCAATTTAATATGAGCAAAATGTTGCAAATATATAATTTAATCGATCCTTAAAGAGCATGAATAAGCAATAATAAACAAAAATGTTGGGAGAGAGTAGAAAATAGACGGATTTATCATTAATTTGGGTGGAACAGTTTTCAGAGGCAATAACCTCATCGATGGGGTTTTCGAAACGATTTTTCATTTGAAAAAACTAGAAAAAAAAGTTGTGTTTTTAAGTAACAGGGGCAATATCTTAAGAAAAATGTGCTATAGCAAGTTGTGTCAAATGGGGCTAGATGTATCGGAAGAGAAGATTCTTCTTTCGTCTACTGTAGCAGCAAACGATTTGAAGGCTTATTTTGCTTCAAGTGCGGTCTGGGTTTTTGGGGAACAAGGACTGAAGGATGAACTGATTGAAGCTGAGGTAAGGATAGCGAGTCGTCCGGAGGAAGCGGACTGGTTACTAATTACTTTGCACGAGTCGGTCACTTATAAAGATTTGAATGATGCTTTTCGCGCTGTTAGGCACGGGGCGCGAATCATAGCAACAAATACGGATACGCATTTTCCTTCAGAAGATGGAGACTCAATTGATGTTGCTGGAATGATTGGCGCGGTCGTCGCTTCAACAGGAAAAGAAGTCGATGTAGTGATTGGAAAGCCATCTCACTACATGGTGGAAGCGGCATTGAAAGTGTTAGGGCAGTCACCTGAATCGTGTCTGGTCGTCGGAGACAGCTTAGCATCAGATATTTGTTTAGGAAAACGTTTTGGGATAAAGACAGCTCTTGTTTTATCGGGTTCAGTGCAGCTAGAAAATGTGAAACAGAGCAAGTGGCAGCCAGATTGGATTTGGAATTATTTGGGTGATTTGAATGAATATTTAACAACAGGATGGAAATGCCTATGACAGCAGTTTTAGAAAAAATAAAAAAAATAGTAGATGTAGACGCCATAAAAATTGAGGCTGGAGCTACTCGTTTAGCAAGTGAATATTTATTTGAACAAAATTATAAAAAAGTCATGATTGTTGCTGATGCTACAACATATTTGGCGGCTGGTGAAATGTTGCAGAACCACTTGGAAGGTATTGGGATCGGTGTTTGTGTAACAGAAATAAAGCCTAATGAACATGGAGATATCATCGCTAATGAAGCATCACTTATACAGCTGATCCTAGATGTTCAACTCTATGTTCCACAGGTGCTGATCGCTGTAGGTGGTGGAACGATACACGATATTACACGCTATGCTGCTTATACGACACAAAGACCTTTTATCTCCTACCCAACGGCGCCTTCCGTGGATGGGTTTAATTCTATCGGAGCTCCAATTTTGCTCAGAGGAAGAAAAACAACAATTCAAGCCGTTTGTCCCAGAGCCGTTTTTGCAGATCTTGAGGTATTGATGGAAGCTCCAAAAGAAATGGTTGCTGCAGGTTTTAGTGATATTCTTGGAAAATACACATCTTTATTTGATTGGAAGTTTGGACATTTGGTAGCGGGTGAACCGTACATGAAGGAAGCGGCGGAGATCACTTCTTTTGCGTTACAACAATGCGTAGATCAGGTAGATGACATCGCGGCGATGAAAGAGGAAGGGATACATACCTTAATGACCTCCTTAATTAATTCTGGTTTGGCCATGTTGCTTTTTGGTCGCTCCCACCCTGCCTCTGGTGCCGAACATCATCTCTCGCATTATTGGGAGGAAGAGTATATTCGCAAAGGTGAAAAGCAGTTGTTGCACGGGGCTAAAGTAGGAGTTGCCTGCATGGAAATTGCTAAATTGTATCATTTGATAGCAAAAGAAGGTCCTGAAACATGGAGTGGCATCGTTCGTAAATGTTGGGAAGATATTTATCAAGATATATTGATTATACCAACCGAAGAAAACCTTAGACATTTATTACTTAAAGTAGGCAATCCTACAACACCGGAAGAACTGACTCTTAGCCAGGAGTTATTTGAGAGAAGCTTGCGCGAAGCCCATTTGGTTCGACCGAAAAGATATACACTATTAAGAGCTTATAACGAGAAATTTTAAATTTACTTACTCTTAACGTAACCACAATACCTCATTGAAAAAATGTTTATATAATAACGAGCGTGAATAAGCAAATTCCAACAAAAAAAAGCAGTCGGAGGAGTCGGTGTTGTTAGCAGTTTGGGTATCATTGGGCCATGCTCTCAATCTGTTTTGCAAAGCATGGTTTTGTCTGCATAAGTGATTAGGAGGGAACGGAGATGTCATCAATTGAGTTTGCACAAGTGACGAAATCGTTTAATAAAAAAGCAGTCATTCAAGATTTGGATTTAAATATTGAGGATGGCAAGTTCACCGTACTGGTAGGTCCTTCGGGGTGTGGGAAAACGACGCTTCTTCGCATGATTGCGGGAATCGAGTCTCAGACATCTGGATCCGTTCTTATTGGAGGCAAAGATGTCACTCGTGTTGCTCCTGGTAAAAGGGGCGTGGCAATGGTTTTTCAGAATTATGCGATATATCCAACAATGTCAGTTCGCGACAATATTGAATTTGGCTTAAAGAATAATAAAATACCTAAGTCAGAACGAACACAGCTTGTAGAGAGTGTGAGTGCAACGGTTGGCCTGTATGAGTTTTTGGATCGCAAACCATCTACGCTCTCAGGTGGTCAGCGTCAGCGGGTGGCTTTGGCACGTGCGATGGTTAAAAAGCCTTCAGTATTTTTGATGGATGAGCCCCTATCTAATTTAGATGCTAAGCTTCGTGCACAGATGAGACTTGAGTTAATCGAGTTGCACAAAAAACTTGGAACAACTTTTGTTTACGTCACCCATGATCAAGTAGAAGCGATGTCGATGGCTGATACAGTGGTCCTCATGAATCAAGGCAAGATACAACAAGTGGCTCCACCAGAAATAATGTACCATACGCCAAACAATTTGTTTTCTGCTCAATTTATCGGAATGCCACCGATGAATGTCACTGACTTGCACGTCGATGATGTCAAATTCGGCTTTCGTCCGGAAAGCGCAGTGTTGTCCAGTGAACCAAGAGAATTTCATTATTCTGTGAAAGGGGTGATTGTCACTAGAGAAATGCTCGGCTCTGAAACGCTCTATCAAGTGAGAAGCAATGGTCATACTTTTATGGTCAAGAGTGCAGAAAATGTTTTTTCTGTAGATCAGGAAGTGTACTTAGGTGTTGATGCCTCGAAAATATATTTCTTTGCTGCTGATGAACAACGGATAGGTGGTGATCAAGCTCGGTATAAGGAGTACTTAGACGTGTTAAGGAGTGAAGAAACTTGCATAAAAAAAGCGCATGGGAAATTGCTCGTCCATACGTAATGATTACGCCCGCTATGGTTGGCATTATCCTGTTTGTGATTTACCCGGTGTTTTACTTGATGAATTTAAGTATGCATGACTACAACTTGCTTAATCCAGATCAGAGCAAATTTATTGGGCTGGAAAATTTCAAACAAGTTTTGACTCGTGGCGACTTTTATAATGCGTTGTCCAATACTGCGATTTATACTGCAGCCGTCGTTTTTATAACGATGGGGTTAGCTCTTATCGTGGCGATATGGCTTAACCAGAAATCTCGCTTTAATAGAGTTGTCCAAGCGGGAATGTTTACACCTCATATTATTTCTACCGTTTCAATTTCATTAGTGTGGATGTTAATGATGGAGCCAAATCACGGGCTACTAAACTTTGGCTTGACAACTTTAGGATTGCCTTCTTCTGCATGGTTACAAAGTTCAAGCACTTCTTTAATGTCAGTCATTATTGTAGCTGTGTGGGGAAACATCGGTTATTTTGCTTTAATCATTATTGCTGCTTTACAAGGCATTTCACCGAGTATTTATGAGGCAGCGGCGTTGGACAATGGTAAGCGAATGAGTGTGTTTACAAAGATTACCTTACCAATGATCTCACCGCAATTGTTCTTTATTCTTGTCATTATGACGATCGGTTCCTTTAAAGTATTTGAGACCGTTAATATTATGACAGGCGGTGGCCCAAACGATTCTACATCAACTCTTGTCTATTATATTTATGAATTTAGAACGAACAATATAGGTTATGCCTCAGCCACAGGAGTACTTTTGATGATCATTATTTCAGTGTTGACGATCATTTACTTCCGCTTGTTGGCTAAAAAAGTGCATTACCAATAAGTTATATGCTTTGGAGGGATTGGAGGCGCACTTGGAGATGAAGCCTTTGAAGAACATTATAGGCATCTTATTGAAAATAGCTATTTTGCTCATTTTTATCTTTCCATTTATATGGATGATCTCTACTTCATTACAGAGCTTTGAAGAGACAATGGCTTTTCCGCCTACGCTCATTCCAGAGTCGTTGCAGTGGGGAAATTTTGTAGACGCGATGACTTCCGGGCCATTTCACATTTATGGGATGAACTCCTTCATTATCACGTTCAGTATATTGGTCTTGCAAATGATCGTTATGATCCCGGCTGCTTATGCTTTTGCGAAATATCAATTCCGTGGAAAGAGAACTTTATTTAGTCTTGTTTTACTTGCATTTATGATTCCGGGGCAAGTCACTTTTATACCGGTTTATCTCATGATGGCGGAGTGGGGCTGGATTGATTCATTGTTGCCGCAGATTGTTCCGTTTATGTCGAATGCATTCGGGATTTTCCTCTTACGTCAATACTTTTTACAAATTCCCGAGGAAATCATCGAAGCCGCTCGCTTGGATAATGCTATGGAATCGAAAATAATTTGGAAAATAATGGTTCCCATGTCATTACCTGCCCTTGCCACAATCGCATTGTTTAGCTTTGTCGGCCATTGGAACGATTATTTCTGGCCTTTAGTCATGACTGATTCAATTGAAGTCCGCCCTCTTACATTAGGAATTGAAATGCTGAGGGAAACAGAAGGAATTAGTAATTGGCACATTATTATGGCAGGTAACGTCGTATTGGTTGTCCCTTTGCTTATCATGTACTTTTTCTGTTCTAAACATATCATTAAGGCGTTTATGTATTCAGGAATAAAATAACAACGATGAAAAACAGGAGGGAAATAGCGTGAACAATAAGTTTAAAAGACTCTTTCTGGCGATGACGATGTTGATACTTACCGTTGGTGTACTCGCAGCTTGCTCTGGTCAAAAAACAGAGGGATCTAGCGGAGAAGCAGCGCAAACGCAAGCTGAAGGTGCTGAGGGAAGCAAGGGAAAAACAACTGTAGAGTTTTGGCACTCTGCAGGTGGCAAAACTGGTGATTTCTTGAATGACGCCATTGAACGTTTTAACGAATCGCAGGATGAAATTGAAGTTGTTGGTACTTTTCAAGGCAGTTATGATGATAATGTGACAAAGCTCCAGCAAGGGGTTGCTGCAGGAACAGCCCCAGACGTTACGATGTTAGAGCGTGCTTACGTACAGATGTTTGCTGAATCAGACGTTTTAGAAGATTTACAGCCTCATATGGAAAAAACAAACTTAAATGTCGATGACTTTATACCTGGTTTAATGGGGCATTCAATTTTTAATGAGCAATTAGTATCTTTGCCGCTCAATCGTTCAACACCAATTCTTCATGTGAACAAAACAATGCTTGATGAACAAGGACTGGAAATTCCACAAACGTGGGCAGAGTTGAAAGATGTTGCGAATGCACTAGTCGTAGCAGAAAATGGTGAGTTTGAGCGTTATGGCTTAACGATGCCTTATGACACATGGTACCCAATTGCAATGATTACACAGGCGGAAGGTAAGTTTTTTAATGACGAGGGAACGTCAATCGGTTTTGACCAAGGCGAAGGAGTAAAGGTGTTTGAATTTTTGAAGGAACTGCAGAGTACAGGAGCATTATATTATCCACCTGCTAAAGACTCTGGAAATATTGCTAATCAGATGTTTGTTAGTGGTAAAGTAGGCTTAATGTTTCAATCTACTGGTGCCATTGGTGGTCTATTGGATAGCGCAGACTTTGACTATGTTACCGCTTTGTTGCCAAAGGACGAAGTGTATGCAGCTCCTACAGGAGGGGCAAACATCGCTATGATGAAGGATTCCAAAAATAAAGAAGCGGCTTGGGAATTTGTTGATTGGATGATGACAGATGCAGGTGGGTCACAACAATTTATTATTGATACGGGTTACCTCCCAATTACAGAGACAATGGCAAAATCACCGGAAGTACAAGCAGTGTGGGATGAGGAGCCTTTACGTAAGACCGGTTATGAACAACTTGAATATGCGATCGATACGAATAAACATGTTGCTTGGCCACAAGTGATGCAGGAATTTTTCAAGGCGATTGAAGCGATGATGTATGACGATGAACCCATTCAACCAACGCTTGATGCTTTCAAAAAAGAAGCAGAGAGGCTTTTGAATTCATAACAAAAGGATGAAGCTCAATGATTGAACAGCTTAAACATCATACTTCTATGATTTTGGCGGCTCACAGAGGATGGAAATCAGAGTATCCGGAAAATACGATCTTATCGTTCAAAAAAGCAATAGCGCTTGGAGCAGATATGTTGGAGTTTGATCTTCGACGTACAAAAGACGGGGTTGTCGTCGTAGTGCATGATAAAACAGTCGACCGTACAACAGACGGTTCTGGCAGCGTCGATCAATTCACTTTGAATGAGCTAAAACAGTTAGATGCCGGCGGTTGGTTTGCCAAAGAGTACGAGGGCTTAAAAATTCCTTCTTTGGAAGAAGTATGCGAGTTTCTTAAACAATACCCTAATGTGTTATTTAATGTTGAGATTAAGCCAGACCCAAGTGCTAAAGAAACAGCGGATGATGCGATAGCCATTTTAGGGGAGTATGGTTATCTGTCGCGTTGCGTCTTCACCTCTTTTGATGCAAATATATTGAGTTATATCTATGACGAATATCATTTGAAAACCCAAGGATTTCCCGCTAATCAGATGTTGCATTTCGTTCATGGGGACGAAGGTACGTATTCTAAGATGTGGGCAGCAGGAATCAGTATGGATTTACTGACACCAAAGCTCGTTCAAGAATTTGAAGAGCGAGACATCCTTGCTTGGTGTTATTGCCCAGATAGTGAACAGCAAGTCTATTATGCTCTTGGATGCGGTGTGAAATTGATGACTGTCAACAACCTCACACCAGCGCTGGAGATTCGCCGAATCATTCGAGATGAAGGATAATGAACGAAAGGGCGCTTCTTTTGGGCACATTCATGACCAAGTCTAAATAACAATTGAATCTACATCTTTCTCAGCTTTACGAATTAAAATAGGCACAGTTTTATTTCAATTGAAACCTAAGACAGACAAGTAGCTAATCAATAGACGGTTATTCATTTATCATCTGAATAATGGCAGTGAACGAACGTCTATAACGATTTTTCGGTTTACCATGAAAGAGGATAATATAACCAACATTTTTGGCTCAATTGGAACCAAAACATGTTGGTTTTCTTTAGTTCAACATCATTCTCAGTTTTTAGACTCTCTCTCATGAGAATAAACGTAAGTTATTTCCGGGGAAATTGTAGAAATAAGAAGAGAGGGTGCTATATTTCTTTGCTCCATGGATCAGAGAAAATGGAAACTTGTAGAAATTAGATGGAGATAAAGCTGTTAACTTTAGGTTAGGCATCATGTAGGGTAGTGAAAATCATGAAGTTTTTTGTCCATGCAAGAGATTGCTGTACACATCCATGGTATAATACCACACAAGAATGTACCCCTCGATCAATCAAGAAAAACCTCATTGTCTGAACTATGAGAAAGAAAGGGTTTATGCAAATGGAACGAAGTCTATCAATGGAGTTGGTTCGTGTTACAGAAGCGGCAGCTTTGTCTGCTGCGCGTTGGATGGGGACTGGGTTAAAAGACGAAGTGGATGGCGCTGCGACGAGTAGCATGCGGGATGTATTTGACACAGTACCAATGAAAGGAACCGTCATGATTGGCGAGGGAGAAATGGATGAAGCTCCGATGCTTTATATCGGGGAAAAACTAGGTACAGGCTACGGTCCGAGAGTAGATGTAGCCGTTGATCCAGTCGAAGGTACTGAGCTTGTAGCTACAGGAGCATGGAATGCGTTAGCTGTGCTTGCTGTGACGGATCATGGAAATATGCTTCATGCGCCAGATATGTACATGCAAAAGATCGCTGTTGGTCCAGAAGCAGTCGGTTTAATCGACATCAATGCGCCTGTAATCGACAACTTGCGTGCTGTAGCACGGGCCAAAAACAAAGATGTTGATGATCTCGTCGTTACGATTCTAGAACGAGAACGTCATGCAGAGCTGATCCAAGAAGTGCGGGATACCGGTGCGCGCATTAAGCTCATTGGTGCAGGGGATGTCGCTGCGGCAATTAATACAGCGTTTGATGACACGGGTGTCGATATTATGCTCGGATCTGGAGGCGCTCCTGAAGGTGTGATTGCTGCTGTAGCGATGAAATGCCTTGGTGGAGAAATGCAAGGAAAGCTGATGCCACAGACCGATGAGGAATGGCAACGCTGTAAAGGTATGGGGCTGGATGATCCTGAAAAGGTTTTGCTTATGGATGACCTCGTTCGTGGCGATGATGCTATATTTGCTGCGACAGGTATTACGGATGGCGAGCTTTTAAAAGGTGTCCAATATAAAGGAAGCAGTGGAACAACTCATTCTCTCGTCATGCGCGCTAAATCTGGAACGCTGCGTTTTATTGAAGGAAAGCATAGTTTGAAAAAGAAGCCTGACCTTGTCATTAAGCCATGATTTAACTAATAGTATACATTGACGAAGTGTTCATGTCGTTAGTCTAGCAATGATTGTGAAAGCGGGTACAAGCTGAGCCGGTTCACGAGTCGGCTCAGTTTTAAAACGGTATTGCGAAATAGCTTCTCCGTGACCACTTTATAATAGATATAAGTAAAAAGACGATCGTGCAAGTGTGATCTTTGAAGAAAAATGTTTAGAATAGGAACTTACTAGAGAAACGTGAAGCTGATCGCTGTGAAGAGAATCTTCTAAGTAAGGACATTGCTCCTGTACATCCATGAAAATGAAATCGATTTCGGCCAATTTATGGAGGTGTGAATATGAAAGAATGTGTTCTCCGAGTCAACGATCGTGATAATGTTGTTGTGGCGCTTGTTCCTATGGAAAAAGGCGCTTCATTCCAGATGGACGAACGAACATTTTCCATACAGGAAGACATCCCCGCAGGACATAAGATTGCCATTGATCAGATAGAAGCAGATGATGACATCATAAAATACGGTTATCCAATTGGCAAAGCGGAACAAGTGATTCAGGTAGGGCAGTGGGTACATTCCCACAATATGAAAACGAAGCTGGAAGGCACGTTGACATACGATTATACTCCTACTAGCACAAAGAAAGCGAAGACTAAGACGAGTGAACGAACGTTTATCGGATACCCGCGTCCGAATGGGGACGTTGGCGTTCGTAATGAAATTTGGATCATAAATACCGTCGGATGTATCAACAAAACGGCTGAACGTCTGGCGGCGATGGCTGATCGGAAAATGCGCGGCCAAGGGGTGGACGGCGTTTATCATTACGCCCACCTTTTTGGCTGTTCACAGCTTGGCGATGACCTGTTATACACACAAACCATTTTGAGTAACCTCGTCCATCACCCAAATGCAGCGGGGGTTCTCGTTTTAGGGCTTGGATGTGAAAACAACCATCTAAGTGCATTTAAGGATGTTCTCGGTGATATAGATGAGAGGCGGGTAAAATTTCTTGGCGTTCAAGACAGTGACGATGAATTTACCGAAGGGTTGGATCTGCTCGATGAACTTTGGGCGTATGCGCGCACCTTTGAACGTACGCCTGTTCCATTGTCCAAATTAAAGGTTGGCTTGAAGTGTGGTGGATCAGACGGCTTTTCCGGCATTACCGCGAACCCTTTGGTTGGTGCGTTGTCTGATGTATTAATTGAACATGGCGGGACGACTGCGCTCACCGAAGTACCAGAAATGTTTGGTGCTGAAACGATCCTCATGGAACGAGCGAAGGATGAACGAACATTTGATAACATCGTTACACTCATTAACGACTTTAAACAGTATTTTATTCGGCACGATCAGCCAGTATATGAAAATCCTTCGCCAGGAAATAAAGACGGCGGCATCACGACACTTGAGGAGAAATCCTTAGGCTGTGTGCAAAAAGGCGGTTTTTCTGAAGTCGTCGATGTCCTTCCATATGGTGGAAGGTTGAAGACGCCAGGGCTTAACCTATTGCAAGGACCAGGGAACGATCTTGTATCGGTCACCAATCTCGCTGCTTCAGGCGCTCACATTGTCATCTTTACGACTGGACGCGGCACACCTTTTGGGGGACCGGTGCCTACTGTTAAAATGTCGACCAATTCAGCACTTGCCGAGAAGAAAAAACATTGGATCGACTTTAATGCGGGGGTACTTTTAGACGGTCAGCCGGTCGAAAAGGTGACAAACGATTTGCTCGATTATCTCATTGCCTTGGCCTCCGGAGATGTTTTGGCGCGAAATGAAGAATATGGCTACAAAGAAATATCGATTTTTAAAGACGGCGTTATTTTATAATCGCCATGGAGGGATTGAATGATGCAATTAAATAAACAAGTGTATGAAACATTGAAACAAGAGCCTGTGCCGTCGTATCCAGAAAAAATCCTCCAATTTGGCGAAGGGAATTTTTTACGCGGTTTCACAGGCTGGATGGTTCAGAAGATGAACAAACAAGGCATTTTTCAAGGGCAGATTGTCGCCATACAGCCGACACCACATGGAAAAGTCGTGCCGAAGCTGAATGCGCAGGAAGGGCTGTATACATTCGTTCAAAAAGGGATGGATCAAGGGGAAACAGTCGACCAGGCAGAAGTGATCACAGCCATTTCCCGAGGGATTAACCCATACGAAGCGTGGCAGTCCGTCCTTGACGTTGCTGCTTCTCCCGACATCTGCGTCATATTTTCCAACACGACCGAAGCAGGCCTTGTTTATGAAAAAGAAGATATGGAGCCCGGGAAAGCGCCTTTGTCATTTCCTGGGAAGTTGACACTTGCACTAGAGCACCGCTTTCAGCAAGGTCTGTCGGGAGTGTTTATCATTCCTTGTGAGCTTGTTGAAGGGAATGGTGATTTATTGAAAGAAATCGTGTTAAAGAAGGCAGAAGATTGGGAGTTATCTGCCGGGTTTGTCGAATGGCTCCTTGTTCAAAACACATTTTGTAACACACTCGTTGACCGAATCGTTCCTGGTTTTCCAAAAGGGCAAGAAGAAGCGTATGAAAAAAGGCTAGGGTATCAAGACGATCTTATCGTGATTGGTGAACCGTATCATTTATTTGCGATTGATGATGATGAAAAGCGATTGGAGGATGTGCTGCCTTTAAAAGCAGCGGGCATCAACGTCCATTACGGAGACGTTCAGCCGTATCGTGACATGAAGGTGGCGCTTTTAAACGCCCCACACACGTCAATGTTTGCGTTAGCCTATCTTGCCGGTATTGATACCGTCGGGGAAGTGATGAACGATTCATTGCTGCGATCGTTTACTGAAGAGGCGATGTCTAAAGAACTGATTCCTGTCTTTAAGGCAGAAGCGACGGAAAAAGAAGCATTTGCCGTTGCCGTGTTGGAGCGCTTTGAAAATCCATTTACGAAACACAATCTTACCGACTTAGGGATGAATGCGACGCAAAAATGGCGGACAAGAGTACTGCCTTTATTTCATGCCTATGTGTCAAAATACGACGCAATTCCGCCGCTCCTGTCCTTGTCGCTCGCCGGATTGATCGCTTATGAAAAGCCGATCGCAAGAGAGGGCGCCTTCTTAAAAGGACAACGTGGCAGTGATACGTATCAAATTCGGGATAGCGACGCAGCGATCGATTTATTTGAGGAGCAATGGGGCTTATATGACCAAGGTGAACTGACCATTCGTGAGCTCGTTCAGGCGATTTTAGCGGCCAAAGAGCTATGGGGCATGTCGTTAGCTGATGTGGAAGGGTTATCTGAAACGGTCACTGCAGGACTGGAGGATATTAGAAGGTTAAAAGTGCGGGGAGCGATTGAGAAACGGCTGAAGAGCTGACAACGTGGATAAACCATGGAGAGGAGTCGTTACTGTGGATGGATGGAAATATGTCTGTTTTGAAGGTGTACCATGGTTAATGTTCAACCTGAATGAAGATCCCTATGAACAAGTGAATTTAGCTCACAATAGTTTATATAAAAAAGAAAGAAAAAAATAAATGATCTTTGAAAAAATGGATCATAGAAACAGAAGATGAATTTGTATTGCCAGAATACTAGTAAACCGGAGACAAGAGATTGATACGATGGTAAGTAAATAGACATAGAATTTCGGTTAAAATTCATACTGGCTAGTTTATTAGAGAAAGTATTCTTTAGATTGACAGAGTGAGAATCAATGACGATTTTCACTCTTTTTCTTTATATAAAAAGAAAAAGTTGCACGTAGTGGTTCAATTAAGATAAAATAAACCCGAGAAAGTAGATGGGATAACGTTAATTTAGCTTCTTTGTCTCAATAAGTCTTCTTTTTTGCAATTGTCTAGTTAACTTTGATATAACTTACATTGAGATTAATTTTCAATCACACGTTTGAATCGCAACCATATATAACAATATTGAGCGGTTCGTGTATACATAGTCAGTAAGAGGGGAGGAGTTTTTTTCGATGACAGATCATCAACAAACCTTTAAGGATGTCATGTCTAAATATCCGACGGGTGTAACCGTCGTGACCACTCAAGAAGAGGGGGGTTCACCGGTTGGTTTAACCGTTAATTCATTCGCTTCTGTTTCGATTGATCCGTTGCTCGTGCTCTGGTCAATCGATCACAATGTAAATTCCAGGCCGACTTTCTTACAGGCAAAGCGTTTTGCTATTCACGTGCTTGCCGAGGATCAGGAGGACGTCTGTTGGACATTTGCTAAAAAAGATATTGATCGCTTTGCCTCGTGCGCGTGGAATGTCTCTGAACATGGACTTCCGGTGCTCGAAGGTGCTGCCGCCGTATTCCAATGCGAAACGTATCAAGTCGTCGATGCTGGTGACCATAACATTCTCATCGGTCGTGTCATTGATATTCAGAACAATAAGAAGAATCCAATGCTGTATTATCACCGTGGTATCCGAAAAATGCCTGGTGAGTGGCATTCATAGAGGTTGAAGGACTTGAGTCGTTCTTTCCTCAGCCAAGCTCGAAATGTAATCGAGCAAAAATCCGAAGAGAAGCTCGGGTATGAGGTCATGATTGCCAAGTGTGAGGTCTTTTCCCAACAGTAAGATGGAGCGTATCTACACGTAGACGCGCTCCTTTTTTGGTGCGTTTCAGTCCATTGGCGCATTTGAAGGGCGAATGACGACTGCTGTATTTGGCTCTAATGATAGCTCAAGCGTACCCTCATGAAGCGAGCGGTTTTGATCGATGAGGACGAGCCCTTGATGTGTTATTTGATATATGCTGACTGAGTCGATATGTTCCCACTCTTCGGGAAGTGACCAAGTCTTCGTGTCATAGCCGTCCTTGCTATAGGCAATACATTCAATATCATCTTTCCAGAGGGCTGGAAGAATAAGGTTGGTTCCTTGCTGTAGCAAGCGACCATTTTGTCGAATCGTTTGATCGTAAAGGTGAACGGTCACTCCGTTTGAATAGGATATGACGCGACGCTCTGCTTCACCATCCAGTTTGATCCGCTGGAGCTGGTTTAAAAATTGGTAACGTAGAGTCGTGAGGCAGTATCTTTCTATAAATAACGCGTGCCACTGATCACGAAACGCCGTCCTTTCGTGGTCATAAAAAATATCTTCACCATGCATACTCGTACCAAATAAAAACGCTAAGTCAATCCGATGTGGAATGCCAGGCAATGTGTAATCACGAATTAATCCGCCACTTACGAGGGACGCTGGCCTTTCAAGGAAATGCTGTTCACGTGTTTGATCGAACCACCACGACCACGGCTGCAGCCCAATGAAAGGGTCATTTCGTAAATGCGAAAAATTTTCACTTGTGACATCAATCCTGCAATTCCGAAAATAACGGATTGTTTTACGCATGTAGCTCGATTGTTCTTCCTCGCTAATACCAAAGTATGGATTCATTCTTGGGAAATAAGCATCGATGTGGACTGTGCCGGCGTCGTCAAGCTGGAGAAGGTCGATGAGCTTATCTATGCGCTGTACCGCCAGTCCACTCTCCCATTCATGGTGATAGCATATTTGATAGGCAGGTCGGTTATTATAGTTGCCAATTTGCATCAATGAGCCATCTGAATGGTGCGCAATCGCATTGTTGGTGACATAGGTATCCCATAGGGGGCTGTCGTCGTAAGCGTCGGTCATATTCGTATGGACACTGATCGTCGTATTATATTTTTTCGCTTCCTTTGCAAGCCACAAATAGCTGTCCCGTGCACTGTTGTCTTCTGGTCGTTTTAACGCTGGGTTGACTTCATCCCATGCAGGATATTTGTCATCGTGTCCATTATATTGCCAGCCGACTAGATAGACGATTTTTGCGATGTGTCTTGTAAGTATGTCTGTTTCCTTGATCGTTTGGAGCGCGCGTTCAAATGTGCAAAATACGTTTGACCCGCCTGCACCGTCTGGTACTGACATGAGCAGCTTCATCGTCAAGGTGTTCGTATAATCGTGGATGTATGGTCGCTCTGGTGCGAGCGTTAAAGTCCAGTCGTATGGATCTCCCGAAATACGACGCCATTGATCATTATTTCCCTTTGAATTTTTGATGTTGATCACTCCTCTTGAATATATAGGTTCTTCATTTTTCTGTGGATTAAAAAGCAAACTTGGGGTGTCGGTCGCCAAACGGTGTTGACGACGATCACTGCTGAAGATTTTTCTCTTGAATATATGCAAGTAATTCCTCAAAGCCTTCTGCATTTCCTGTCGTTTCAGCAATATCATGTAGCGCATCGTAAAATTTTTGCTTATCCAGGTTATGCATATATTCGTATTCAAACCCACGTGCTGTATATACGGCAAAGCTCCAGATTGCCTCATGGTCACGCCTGCAAGCCCCTTTAGCAATCGCATCAAGAATTTTTAGCAATTCGACAGTGACGACGACATTTCCTCTTGCATAGTGACGAATGGAGGCAAAGCCGATATATAAATAATCCTCAAATTTTAGTTCCTGTAAAATCAGTCGAAGCTTTTCGAACGAATCATTTAAATAAGGACTGAAATTGACATTTTGCGAAATGTAAATGAGCAAGTCGCCGATTTCGTAAAATGTCCGGATCGCGGTACGTGGATCGTAGTTCCCAAGCGCACGGATGGCAATTTCCACGAATTTATTGAGACTAAATTCGATGTCTTGAATTTCCGTTCGATTTTTGCCAAAGCGGAAAAACGACAAATACTTAGCGCGGTCGATGTCTGTGTCACCCCAATATAATAAAAGCGGGTTCGTTCCAAAGACATAATTGCCAACGTTGTATTGAAGCTGGATGACTAGATTGTCTTGTTCCGCTTGTTTAAGAAGATCACGAAAATTGACGGTAATTAAGTAGCCGGATTGGTCGGCATATAACGTACGGGCATGATCGGTCTTCACGTGGTCAATCTGTGCATTTTCTTTGGTCACACGATACGGGTCTAGTTCTTGAAGCATGGACGTTTCGATAATGGATGTCGACTCTTCCTTCATGGAGCTTGTCATATTTGTAATCTGCAGCCAATTGACAATGTGGTTAATAAAAAGGACAAAAGCGCTTAAAGATAGCAAAGCAAGCAACGTCGCTGTTAAAGGAATTAAACTGTATTGGGTGTCGTCTCCATCTTCAACAAATAAAAGGCAAAGGAGGACAAATAAAAAGCTTCCTATAAAAATACCGAGCGTCCGCTGTGTAATGCGATGGAGCATGAAATTTTTTAAGATGCGCGGTGAAAACTGCGAAGAAAACGTCGTCAGGGCAGTTAGCACGCCATAAAACGTAAAGGACGTGAGTGACAGCAATCCACCGGTGAGTGTACTAAGCAGAGATTGTGTTAACGAAAAGCCCGAGCTTAATACGGAAGGCATGCTTTCCCCTGCTTTCATGACTAGGTCTGCCCAAGCAATGACACCAAATAAAAACAGTGACGATACTGAAAACAGGGCTGGCGTCATCCAAAGATTTGTAAATAGGAGCTGTTGTCGTTCGCGAGTTGACATTTTAATAAATGATACTATTTGATCGCGACATTTTTGAAAGTGTTGCATATAATCATCACCTCAATCATTTTTGAACGTACCCCGATCGTTAGTGAAAATAACCTCTTCAATGTGTTTGAATGTGTTTTAATAAAAGATGAAAAATTACGAAAATATAAATAGGATGTTTTCGTATACCCTATAAGGGTATAACGTGAATAGAGAGAGCGCTCAGCGCAAAATCTATTGGCGTAGGAGGGAACCGATGTGACAAAACAACATCATGGAAACCATTCACACCACAACCATCAAAGTGCAGATAAAACAGAACAAAAGGCAAATCGACGCACGGAGTCAATGAGCGACGAAAAACAAACCGGGCACGATCATCACCATAATGACCACCATTCCCAAAGTGGAGGACATCATGGAGGGCATGATCATAGCCATATGGTGTCAGATTTCAAACAACGTTTTTACATTTCAGTCGCTGTGACGATACCGATTTTGCTATTATCACCAATGATTCAGCAGTTTCTGAACATCGACTTGGCATTTCCATTCGATCAATACGTTTTATTTGCGCTAGCCACGTTCGTCTTCTTTTATGGGGGCTGGCCGTTTTTAAAAGGGATTATCGATGAAGTGAAAGATAAGAGTCCTGGCATGATGACACTCATTGGTCTCGCCATTATCGTTGCATACGGCTATAGCTCATTTGTTGTCTTTGGCTGGCCGGGGAAAGATTTTTTCTGGGAGCTGGCGACGCTCATTGACATTATGCTTCTCGGACATTGGATTGAAATGAAATCAGTCATGGGCGCTTCCAACGCCTTGCAAGAACTTGTCAAACTTATGCCAGACACAGCGCATCGGATTGGCGAGGATGGCAAAGATGAAGAAGTAAAAATTTCCGAATTAAAAGCAGGAGATCATGTGCTCGTCAAACCAGGAGAAAAGATGCCCGTGGACGGTGTCATTCTTGAAGGACAATCCGCAATTGACGAGTCGATGTTGACCGGAGAATCGGTCCCAGTCGAAAAAGCGAAAAACGACGAAGTGATCGGCGGTTCGATCAACAAAGAGGGCAGTTTGACGATTGAAGTGAAGCACACGGGAGAAGATACGTATTTATCCAATGTCATTACACTCGTTCAAGAAGCGCAAGAGTCAAAGTCAAAAGCTCAGGATTTAGCTAACCGGGCAGCGAAGTGGCTCTTTTACATCGCTTTAGCCGCAGGTTTTCTCACTTTATTTACGTGGCTTGGCCTCGGGTTCACATTTGATACATCGCTTGAGCGCATGGTAACGGTCATGATTATTGCCTGTCCGCACGCATTAGGATTAGCGGCGCCACTCGTGACTGCGGTGTCCACATCATTGTCCGCGAAAAAAGGGTTGCTCATCCGCAATCGGACGCCTTTTGAAAGCGCGCGAAAGCTTGATGCAGTGATTTTTGATAAAACGGGTACATTAACGAAAGGCGAATTCGGTGTGACCGATATTATTCCTGTTGAAGGTGAGGAAAACGAAGCCATTTTGCAATATGCCGCTAGCGTGGAGCAGCATTCAGAGCATCCGTTGGCGACAGGCATTTTAAACAAAGCGAAGGAAGAAGAGCTTGATCTTGAGCCCGTCGAAGATTTTTCTTCTATGACAGGGAAAGGCTTGCGCGGCCGTGTAGCGGGAAAGGATATTTTCGTCGTGAGCCCTGGCTACGTACGTGACGAAGGCATTGCTTACGATGAAGAGGCGTTTGACCGGATGGCCAGTGAAGGAAAGACAGTCGTATTCGTCCTCGTCCAAGGTGAGCTGGCAGGGATGATCGCACTGGCCGATATGATCCGCGACTCTGCAAAAGAAACGATCGCCACGTTGAAAGAGCGCAATATTGATTCAATTATGGTGACCGGTGACAACAAGCAGGTCGCCCACTGGGTAGCGAAGCAGCTGGACATGGATGAAGTGTACGCGGAAGTGCTGCCAGATCACAAGGCAGATCAAGTCAAATCGATTCAAGCGGACGGCCGTAAAGTCGCGATGACCGGAGACGGAGTCAACGACGCTCCGGCACTGGCGACAGCCGATCTTGGGATTGCGATCGGGAGCGGCACAGACGTTGCGGTCGAAACAGCGGACATCGTGCTCGTCAAAAGCAACCCGAAAGACATTTTGTCAATCATCGACCTGTCGCGCAACACGTATCGGAAAATGGTGCAAAACCTCTGGTGGGCAGCTGGCTACAACATTCTTGCCATACCACTGGCAGCAGGGATTCTCGCGCCGATCGGCATCGTGCTCAGTCCAGCAGTGGGTGCGGTGCTAATGAGTATTAGTACCGTCGTTGTAGCGATTAATGCACGGATGTTAACGGCGGATTAAGTGGGATGCGTTTTGTATGCACAAGCGAAGGTGTCGCTCGTATGTCCCGATGTCACCTTCGCTGTTGATCCGTCGCCCGTCCTTTCTTAAACTAATATTGCGTTTAAGTGGGCAAGCGTTCTTAAGCTAGTGCTAAAAAAGAAAAGGGAACTACACCTGAATAAACTAAACAAGCGCATGACATCAAGGTTTAAACATTTGATGTCATGCGCTCTTCATGTTTTTTACCCCCGAGGCTCATTGAAGCCCGCAGAATTGAGCGGATTTCTCTAGCGACGATTCGTTTGTGAGGTACTTTGTTCAGCGGTCGCCATATAAGGATTTCCTTGCATCCCGTGCCATAGGTCAGATTGCTCGAGATGATACGCTAAATTGAGTAAGCGATGCTCCTCCCCTTTTCCAGCCATCACTTGGACACCGAGTGGTAAGCCTTCGTCAGATAAGTGCAGCGGCAGAGACATAGCTGGCTGGCCGGTTAAATTGGCGAGTTGTGTAAATGGTGTGTACGTCAAGCTCGGCAGGAACATGTCGTAAACGAGCGCCAACTGCTCACTTTGCTTGGCAGTGCGCATTTGTTCACGGAGCTGTTCCTGTTCTTCGCGTGAACGGGTGAGCTCGCCGACCTTTGGTGCTGTCGCGGCGGTTGCCGGTGTGATGTAAAAGTCGTACGTCTCGTGAAAGTGGGCCATGTTTGCTGCAGCACGATCCCAGGCAGCCAGGCTCAGCGAATATTCTGCGGCTGTAATCTGTGTGCCTGCAGTATGGAGCATCCACGATTCGATTTCTAAATCGTATTCTGTAAGTTTACGGTCTGTTGCCTGTTCGATCCCGCGAACGACTGCATCCATTTCCCCGCAATTCATGACATAATAATGATTCATTAAGTCTACGCCGTCGATTGGCGCCGCCATGTCTTCAACGATGTGTCCTTGTTCCTCGAGCATGCAGCGGTTTTTAAAACGGCACGCTTCGCACATTCAGAAACGGGTGTGCCGACAGGAGACTCGGTGCTGTACGCAATCCGTAATTGTTTAGGGATCGGCTCTTTCATCGTCTCACGGTAAACACCAGGGTACAGCGGCGTTTGAAAAGCAGCGGCGGGCTGGATCGTTTGCGTCACATCAAGCAATGCCGCGCTGTCACGGACACTTTTTGCAAGGACAAAATCGATCGACGCCCCTTGCCACTGTCTGCCGACACCTGGACCGACCGGTGTACGGCCGCGCGTCGGTTTTAAGCCGAACAATCCGGTAAATGAAGCTGGAATGCGAATCGAGCCGCCACCGTCACTCGCTCCCGCTACCGGAACGATACCTGCGGCGATGGCTGCTGCTGCGCCGCCGCTCGACCCACCCGGAGAATAGTCAGTGTTCCACGGGTTGCGTGCCGGCCCATGCAGCCGCGGTTCGGTAATATTTTTCAAACCAAACTCCGGCGTATTCGTATGACCTAACGGCAAGAGTCCCGCTTGTAACAATGCATCTACGAAGGCGGCGTTTTTCTCTGCGATCATATGTTGAAAAAGCACCGAACCAGACGTCATGCGTTCGCCTTCGAGTTGATGAGACAAGTCTTTCAATAACGTCGGAACGCCGGCAAAAAGACCACTGGATGGGGACTCGTCCGCAGTGGCTAACGCCTTTTCTTTACGCTCATGGACGACGGCGTTCAGTTCGGGATTCACTTTTTCCATTTGCTCAATACTCAGTGTCAGCAACTCTTTCGGCGTCACTTCTTTCTGACGAACGAAATCGGCTAATTCGGTTGCGTCGGCTTGTACATACGTATGTAAATCCATGGAATCACCATATCTTTCATATTTTTCTAATTAAATCTATTCTATTATACTATACTGACAGATGAGAGGCGTCGTTCTCACCATATCATCTCACAGCTAAGAAGAAAAAAATTATCTCATTCGCTATTGACGCTTGATAAAGTCTTCTATAAAATGAATCCAATTTCATCCAACAAGGGGGCTTTTGTATGTTTATCCACCAGATTGATGAGAAGGTCGCTTTACGCCTGATCGAGCCACGAGACGCAGAATGTCTTTTCGCACTAACGGATGCGTCGCGTCCATATTTACGAGAATATTTACCATGGGTCGATCACACGAAAAAAGTGGACGATACAAAAGCTTTTGTCGATTCGTGTCGAAAGGGCTATGCAGAGAATAAGAGTTTAACAGCTGTCATCCAGTTTGAAGGCGAAGTCGCTGGCGTCGTAAGCTTTAATCAACTGGACTGGACGAACCGGACGGCTCATATCGGCTATTGGCTTGGTGAAGGCTATCAAGGAAACGGCTTAATGACGAAAGCGGTTCGGGCGTTAACGAATTACGCGCTTCGCGATTTAGGCTTTCGTAAAGCAGAGGTGCGCGCTGCGGTAGACAATCAAAAAAGCCGCGCCATTCCCGAGCGGCTCGGGTTTGTGAAAGAGGGGGGCATCCGCCAGGCGGAACGGCTCGGTGCCCGTTACGTCGATCATGTCGTCTATGGCATGCTGGATGAAGAATGGCAAGGGTAAAAATAGACGAAAAAAAGCTGCGGCATACGTTTAGCTCGCGGCTTTTTCTCTGTTGACTTCTTGTGCTGCGGGTGCAGGCTGTCGCGCATTGAGTAAGACGATGCCGACGATGACGAGAAAGAGGCCGAGGAGTTTAACGATCCCAAAGCTTTCTTGAAACAAAATGATTCCGATAAGCGCCGTCAGTGCTGTTCCGACACCAGACCATGTCGAATACGCCAACGACAAGGGAATGTAACGTAAAGCAAGGGACAGCATCGTAAACGCGACACCGAACCCGAGAAACACGCCGAGTGAAGGCCATAGTTTTGTAAAACCCTCCGACAGCTTCAGCATCGTCGAACCGAAGACTTCAAACCCGATCGCAATGGACATATAAATCACCGCTCGCATCAACTCACCCTTTCGCACTATTTAATACGATCAGACCGGCAACCAGAAAAAAAAGCCCCCATACATTTTTGGCAGAGAGCCGTTCTTGAAACCACCAGACGCCGATCATCACCGTTAAGATCGTTCCGACGCCACTCCACGTTGCATAAACAATCCCGAGCGGCAAGCTTTTTAAAGCGAAGGACAAAAAATAAAAGCAAAGGCCAAAGCCGAGAAAAAAACCGATCGTCGGCCGAATGTGACGTAACCCTTCAGACAGCTTCAGCATCGTCGAACCGAAGACTTCAAGCACAATCGCTAGACCGAGAAAGAGATAACTCATTACGCCTCGACCTCCATCATGTGTAAAATTCCTTCAATGACTTGTCGTGCTTCGTCTGCATCTGGCGGCGCCAAGGCAAACATATAGCTAAACCATAAGCCATCACAAGCAAAACGCAGCGTGAGCGCGAGGTGCGTCTGTCGAGATTCTTCTATTAAAAATTGCTGCCATTCCGCATACTGTTGCTGCCATAAAGAGATCAATGTATTTTGATTAGCCGCTGCTGCCAACAGCGCTAAGTTCATATTCAGCTCTTTCGGGTCCTCGAGGCTCACTAACGTCGCTTCCGCAAATGCTTTCGTAAACCGGTAAGGGTCATCATCTGCGAGCTTTTCAATCTCTTCATGAATGGTTTGATTCATAAACGACAGTGCCTTCCGGTTCATGCCTTCAATCAGTGCATCTTTCGAAGGGAAATGATACAAGAGCCCTCCTTTACTGACACCAGCCTCCAGTGCAACGGCATCAAGCGTCAGCTGATCAAGCCCTTGCTGGACAATCACTCGCGACGCTGCCTCAAGCAACTGTTCCTTTTTCGTCATGAGTGAACTCACCTCCAATACAAGTAAACCGTCTGGACGGTATAGTAAAAATACACGAAAAACGTCCGTTTTGTCAATCAAAAAATATTGTACGGAAAACAAAAGATATAAAAAACGTGTAAAAAGAACTAAACCTATGCTCGTTTATGACGATATAAGTGCTGAGGAGAGTGAGAAGTACTTCCTCGAATGGTGGAAAACCTCTCGTTTGAGAGTTCGCCATACATAGGCACAAGGATGTGCCTATAAAACTAAACACATGGAGAGTGAAAAGGCTATGATTATCAACCACAACCTACCAGCGTTGAACACTCATCGTCAATTGAGCTTTAACAACACACAAACGCAAAGCAACATGGAAAAGCTATCGTCTGGGTTACGTATTAACCGTGCTGGCGACGACGCAGCTGGTCTTGCGATTTCTGAAAAGATGCGCGGGCAAATCCGTGGTCTTGAGCAAGCGACTCGTAACGCCCAAGACGGCATCTCAATGATTCAAACTGCCGAAGGTGCAATGAACGAAACGCACAGCATCCTGCAAAGAATGCGTGAGCTAGCGGTTCAATCTTCCAACGACACGAACACAGATGCTGACCGTGGCGAGCTGCAAAAAGAATTTAATGAACTGATCGATGAGATTGATCGTATTGCAGGAGATACAGAGTTCAACACAAAGAAATTGCTTGATGGTTCTGCAGCAGATGTGAAATTCCACATCGGTGCAAATGCAACACAAAATATTTCTCTAACGATTAACAACATGGATACGACAGCGATGGGAACTGATGGCGGCGGTGGTGGCGTCGCATTAAATACGCTTAAAGTTGATCCGTCAACAGGTACAGGTGGTATTCTAACGCAAACTGATGCAGATGCGGCAATTACTACGGTGAATAATGCAATCGAAACCGTATCAGCTGAGCGTTCAAAGCTTGGTGCGTATCAAAACCGTCTTGAGCACACGATCAACAACCTCGGTACATCAGCTGAGAACTTGACTGCAGCTGAGTCTCGTATCCGTGACGTTGACATGGCGAAGGAAATGATGGAGTTCACGAAGAACAACATCCTTTCTCAAGCGTCGCAAGCAATGCTCGCGCAAGCGAACCAACAGCCACAAGGCGTTCTGCAATTACTTCGTTAATATGAGTTTGATTTAAAATACAGGCACAAGGACGTGCCTCAAAAACAAACACATGGAGAGTGAACAAACATGATTATTAACCATAACCTACCAGCGTTGAACACTCATCGCCAATTGACTTTCAACAACACGCAAACACAAAGTAATATGGAAAAACTATCGTCTGGTCTCCGCATTAACCGTGCTGGCGACGATGCTGCAGGTCTAGCGATCTCTGAGAAAATGCGCGGACAAATCCGTGGTCTTGAGCAAGCGACTCGTAACGCCCAAGACGGTATTTCTTTGATCCAAACAGCGGAAGGTGCTTTAAACGAAACGCACAGCATCCTGCAAAGAATGCGTGAGCTAGCGGTTCAGTCTTCCAACGACACGAACACAGATGCTGACCGTGCAGAGCTTCAAAAAGAAGTAGACGAGTTGGCACAAGAGATTACACGAATCTCGAACAATACAGAGTTTAATACGCAAAATTTATTAGGTGGCCATTTTAGCGGTACGTTCCATATTGGTGCTAACGAAGGTCAGAGTATTACACTTGCAATTGGTGCTATGGACGCAAACTCTTTGGGTGTTGATGACGGCACTGGGACCCCTGCTGCTGATGCGACTACGCCTGCTACAGCGACGGCTGGGATTGATATCTCAACACAAGGTGCTGCCGACAGTGCTATTACTGTAATCAACAATGCCATTGAAACCGTATCAGCTGAACGTTCAAAGCTTGGTGCATACCAAAACCGTCTTGAGCACACGATCAACAACCTCGGTACATCTGCTGAGAACTTGACTGCAGCTGAGTCTCGTATCCGTGACGTTGACATGGCGAAGGAAATGATGGAGTTCACGAAGAACAACATCCTTTCTCAAGCGTCTCAAGCGATGCTTGCGCAAGCGAACCAACAGCCACAAGGCGTTCTTCAGCTTCTTCGATAAGTTTGAATTAAATTAAAGCACATGGACGTGCTAATAAACACATGGAGCGTGTATAAAAATGATTATTAACCATAACCTACCAGCATTGAACACTCATCGCCAATTGTCTTTCAACAATACACAAACACAAAGCAACATGGAAAAGCTATCGTCTGGTCTGCGCATTAACCGTGCTGGCGACGACGCTGCAGGTCTAGCGATCTCTGAGAAAATGCGCGGGCAAATCCGTGGTCTTGAGCAAGCGACTCGTAACGCTCAAGATGGTATTTCTTTGATTCAAACAGCGGAAGGTGCTTTAAATGAAACGCACAGTATCCTGCAAAGAATGCGTGAGCTAGCGGTTCAATCTTCCAACGACACGAACACAGATGCTGACCGTGGCGAGCTGCAAAAAGAGTTAAACGAACTCGTTGATGAAATTGATCGTATTTCTGGCGATACAGAGTTTAACACGAAAAAATTGTTAAATGGTGATGCGGACAGTGCTAATGGTGGTACGGCGATCGTTTTCCACATTGGTGCGAACGCGACGCAAAACATTAGCTTAGATATTGCTTCTATGGATGCAGCAGGATTGGGAGTAGATGGTCTTAAAGGTGCTGGAATTAGTACACAGGTAGATGCAGATACAGCGATCACTACAATCAACAATGCCATTGAAACCGTATCAGCTGAACGTTCAAAGCTTGGTGCATACCAAAACCGTCTTGAGCACACGATCAACAACCTCGGTACATCTGCTGAGAACTTGACTGCGGCGGAGTCTCGTATCCGTGACGTTGACATGGCGAAAGAAATGATGGAGTTCACGAAGAACAACATCCTTTCTCAAGCGTCTCAAGCGATGCTCGCACAAGCGAACCAACAGCCACAAGGCGTTCTTCAGTTGCTTCGTTAATTTGGTTCATTTTATCCCTGCGTAGAGGGCTTCGGCTCTCTGCGTTTTTTGTGTTGGTGTCCTTTTTCTCCATAGCAAAAACCGCAATGTGTCGTTGCGGTTTCTTCTCGTTCCTTATTGAATCATTGAATCTTCCGTTGTTTCACAAGCGCGATGGCAACCGGTATCATCGTTCCCCCTATAAAAAGCAGGAAAAACCATGGGCCTATGCCTTGCATAGACCAGCCGAGTGCGATGGCGATCGATTCGTATTGCGTGATTGCAAAAAGAAATAAACAAATGTTTTTCACTTGATTGCACAGCTTACGACTCAGTCGATAAAAGGCTTCGGCGTTGTCTTCATTGAGTCGACTTGGGTAATTGTGGGTCTCAGGATATTTTTCAAAGATTTGCATCATTACCGCAAGCAGCAAGCTGATGGCAGGTAAGATCAACAGCTCGTATTTTGCGCCCCAGCGATCAACCTCACCGGCAAAATTGTAGTGCGCGGGTACTTGATCGGGGAGATCGTTCCAGACGAAGATGAGTAAAGCGATCGATGCGCTCCACACACCGTATCCGATGATATCCGATATCCGTTCACTTGTCGTTTTCGGAATATGAAGCTTTGGGCGTTTCCATGAACCGTTCATGTTGTCATCACCCTTTATGAAAATTATTCATTATCAAAAATATACAGTACTTCAATCACGCAGGCAATGCGCTTTTGCCGATTGGCTTTTTTTACAAAGACGGCAAATACGCTCGACAAGTACATTTGCCTTAGCTATAATCAAAGGTATAAACATCGGATGTTTGGAGGGATTCCCTTGGAATGGCAGCGTACGAATCGGGTGTCGCTCGTCGAACAAGCGGCACTGCAAATGGAACAGCGGATCGAAAAAGGTGATTGGCAAGTAGGTGACAAAATTCCGTCTGAGCCGGAATTAGCGGAAGCGCTAGGCGTCAGCCGCAACACATTAAGAGAAGCCGTACGGGCACTCGTTCATGCCGGCTTGCTAGAAGCCAAACCGGGGGACGGTACATACGTCATGCAGGCGAGCGTGCTCGGTGCCGCGCTCGCCAAACGGTTTCAAACGTTGCCGAATGAGGAGATTTTGACGACCCGTCATATGATTGAAAGAGAAAGCGCGAGACTCGCCGCGCTGCATCATACAGCAGAAGACCTCGCAAAGCTCTATCAATTGCTCGCGCAACGCGACCAAGCGGCGTCTTTTGACGCGTTTGTCGAAGCGGATTTAGCCTTTCATCAAGGTGTCGTTCGCGCCTCGCACCAAACGTTATTTATCGAGCTGTATGACTATATTGCCGAACATACATTAACGACAATCGCCTCTACAAGCCGCGCAGACAGAGAACCTGCGTCTACAAACGAACTCCACAAACAGCTTGTCCAAGCGATTGAAGCGAGTGACAGTGAGCGAACCGCGGCGATCGTTGACGCATACATCAAGCATTTTCACGAACACACACACGACGAAAGGTGACCTAAGGATGCAGCCAAATACGCTTGAACACATTGAAAAGAAACGAATCCAGACGTCGACCGTATGGTTACTTATGATCGGGATGATCGTCATGTCAGCAAACTTACGCGCACCGATCACGTCGGTCGGACCGGTGCTCGGCATCATTCAAGAGAAGCTGTCACTTCCAGCGAGTCTTGCCGGCTTCATCACCTCGATCCCGTTAATGGCATTTGCCATCTGTTCTCCTTTTGCGCCTAAATGGTCAAAACGGTTCGGTATGGAGCGTGTCTTAATCGTTGCCTTAGCTGCGATCGTCACTGGCTTACTGTTACGGCTCGTTGGTGGGCTGTCGTTTTTATTTCTCGGCACAGCGCTCGTCGGCGTTGGGATCGCTTGCGGCAATGTGTTGCTGCCGGCATTAATGAAACGTGATTTTGCGACGAGGATCGGGATCATGACCGGGCTTTACGCCGTCGTCATGAACGTTTTTGGCGCGCTCGGCTCCGGCATATCCGTCCCGCTCGCACAAGCGACCAGCTGGCAAGGTGCGCTCGGCTTTTGGGCGATTCCAGCGCTCATTGCTTTTATCATTTGGCTGCCCCAATGGCGGCGCGCTTCCAGGCAGCAAGTCAAACCCGTCAAACAAACTTTTCGGCAGTCGACGGCGCTACTCAGGTCACCGCTCGCGTGGCAAGTGACCTTTTTCATGGGCATGCAATCGTTCTTATTTTACGTACTCATCACATGGCTTCCGGATTTGCTCATCGATAAAGGATTGACCGCCGCACAAGCCGGCGTGCTCTTGTCATTACAGCAAATCGTGCTCATCCCATTTACGTTTGCCATTCCGATCATTGCGTCTCGTTTCCAAAAGCAAAGTGTGCTCTTATCTGGCAGTGCCTTACTGTTTCTCTTTGGGATTGCTCTCTTATGGTGGGGGCAAGGGATGGCCGTGCTCGTCGTCGCCATCGCCTGTCTCGGCATTGCTGGCGGCTGTGCGTTCAGCTTGTCCATGATGCTGTTTAGCTTACGAACGAAAGATGCAGAAGAAGCCTCGGAACTGTCTGGAATGGCGCAATCGGTCGGGTATTTGTTGGCAGCTGCCGGCCCAGCGCTGGCAGGTGCGTTATATCAAGCTTCTGGAAACTGGAATGGTCCGTTGCTGTTACTCATGCTTGTAGCGCTTATTTTATGTGTTGCAGGATGGCTGGCGGGAAGGAATCGATTTGTGCAAATGTCATCATGAACTGTTTTAAAAATACCCTCCATGTGGAAATAGAACGGTAATCACAAACAAATGGAGGGAGAACAATGAAGCTGCAAAACAAAGTCGCGCTCATCACGGGTGCCGGATCAGGAATGGGACAAGCGCAAGCCTTGCTTTTTGCAAAAGAAGGCGCGAAGGTCGTCGCTGTCGACGTCAATTTACAAAGCGTTGAAGAAACAGTTCGTCAAATAGAGGCGGATGGTGGAGAAGCGCTTGCTCTCAAGGGAGACATTTCGAAAAAGGAAAGTGTGCAGGCGCTCGTCAAGCTTGCCCTCAAAGAGTATGACCGAATTGACATCTTAAGCAATACGGCTGGCGTGCTTGACGATTATGCACCAACACTTGAAACAGACGAAGCATTATGGGATAAAATCATCGGAATTAACTTAAAAGGCGCTTATCTGATGACAAACGAAGTGTTGCCACAAATGCTTGATCGCGGCAAGGGAACCATTATGAATGTCGCCTCCATTGCCGCCATGGTCGCCGGAGGCGGTGGCGCGGCCTATACCGCTTCTAAACATGGACTCGTCGGGTATACGAAACAGCTATCCTTTGATTACGGGAAAAAGGGCATTAAAGCGAACGCGATTTGTCCCGGTGCCGTCTCGACCGGTATGACGGAAGAGATTTTACGAGACGAAGATGCACCCGTCATGGAATCTATTAAAGGCGTTCCAGCCGGACGTTACGCCCAGCCGGAAGAAATTGCGAACTTGGCCTTATTTCTAGCGAGTGATGAATCGGACTTTATTCACGGGGCGGTCATGCCGATTGACGGCGGGTGGACCGTCCAATAAAAAAGCACCATACTTAAAAATAAAGCCTCTGAGATAAGAATATCTTGGAGTCTTTCGTCTGGAGTCTACCTCTCAAAAACTTGAGGTGGCTTGCCTTCGCGAGCGTTTTTGAAACAAGCTAAGAAGCTGCGATCGGGCGCAAAAAAAGTGCAGACAAAATCAAAAGCTGGTTTTGTCTACACTTTGAAGCCTTTAAGTTCAATTAATTGTACGGTACGTGGTTCTTTGAAACGATCTTACCGTTTACGCATACATAGGTCATTTAGCATTCTTGTCGTTTGGTGACACTTGCTCAGGTTCTGTCTGATGCATGGACGTATCTAAGTTTTCCAACGGCATGTTTCCATAAGGCTCACTGCTGCGGGCAGCCCATGTAAACAGCCAAATTAACGATAGGACGACGACGAGCAACGGTGCGATAAAAATGAAGAAATAGTTCATGCAGTCACCCTCCTTTATTTTTTGCCTTGGACATAGTCTTTATCAAACAAGAAGAGTCGCAGTAATAGATATACAGATGGTAAGAGGACAAGTAAGCCGGCAATAAATGCCCACACGAGCGCCTGTGCCATCACACTATTGACGACTGCATCCGATACGGTTAAATACGGATAGAGTAAGTACGGCATGTGTGAAGCACCGTACCCATAAAAAGCAAAACCGAATTGAAAAATCACGAGAACAAAAGACCAGTCCATATACTTCTTTTTCCAAATGAGATAGACTGCCCCGATAAAGCAAAGCAGTGACAAAATAAACATCCAGGAAAGGTCTAACGTGTTGGCAAAGTGTTCAAGGTTATGCACTTTGAGTGCCCAGAATACGAGAAAACTTGCTAAAATCGTAGGTCCGCTCCAAAACAATGCGTATTTTCGTAAGAGCGTAAAAGCATTGTCATCATTGGCCTTGGCAGCATACACCGTTAGAAAACAGGCTGATATAAACAGTACGCTGACGATCGCTAAAAAGACGACAGCCCAAGAATAAGTGCTGGTAAACAATGCGCCGTAGTCCAGCCAGACGTCTCCATTGTCCGCTTGAATAAATCCGCCTTCAGACAGTGTCAGTACGACTGAGAGCGAAGCAGGAATCAGCAGGCCTGTCGCTCCATATAAAAACTGATACCAAAGGCTACCTTTATCGCCGTAATGGTGAAAGGCGTAATACGATCCACGTATAGCTAAGAGTATAATTGAAATACTTCCTGGAATCAGTAACGCCGTCCCATAGTAATACGCAGTTGTCGGGAAAAATCCGACGATGCCGACAAAGAAGAAAACGAGAAAGACATTCGTGACTTCCCAAACGGGCGAAAGATAACGCTGAATAATAGAGTTAATGTGATCTTTACGTCCAGTTGCGGCCGAATAAAAATTGAAAAAGCCAGCTCCGAAATCGATCGAAGCGACGATAACATAGCCAAACAAAAAGGTCCATAGTACGATAATGCCGATTAATTCATAGTCCACAAGTGCACCCTCCTAGAGGAGACCTCGGTCTGCCAATTCTTTTTCGACCGGATTTTTTTTGAACATACGTGTTAACACGAGCGTTGAAGAGATCGCAAGAACGACATAGAGCCCAGCAAACAAATAAAGCATCGTATCAACGTGTCCAGAAGTTGTTGCCCCTTCGGACGTCAGCATGTAGTCTACTAAAATCCACGGTTGCCTTCCAAATTCCGCAAACATCCAGCCGACTTCAATGGCAATAAATGCTAAAGGCGCGCCTAAGAAAATGCTGCGAAGAAGCCATTTATTGTGTTCATTGCCTTTGCGCCAGCGCCGGAGAACGACATAAGCAATAGATACCAAAGCTAAGAACATCCCGATAAAGACCATCGAATCAAATAAATAATGGACAAAAAGCGGCGGATGTAACTCTTCTGGGAACTCTTCCAAACCGATAACCTCGGCGCCAGGTGTTCCTTCGGCAAGAATACTTAACGCGTAAGGAATTTCTAGCGCATAATGAACGTTATTATTTTCATCGAGATATCCCCCGAGAATTAACGGCGCTTCCTCCATCGTTTCAAAATGCCATTCCGCAGCAGCAAGCTTTTCTGGTTGATACTCAGCTAAAAATTTCCCGGAAAAGTCACCGATAAGTGCGGTGGCGATCGCGAATACAGCAGCAGCAGTCATTGTGAGCCGCAATGCTTTTTTATGGTATGCATTGTTACGACCTCGCAACAAATGAAACGCTGCAATCGCCCCTAGTAAGAAGGCAGCGGTGAGATAGGCAGAAGAAAGGACGTGAGCTGTCTTCGTAAATGTGCCTGGGTTAAACATGGCAGCGATCGGATCGACATTCGTAATTACACCATCTTCCATTTCAAACCCTTGCGGTGTATTCATAAATGAGTTCACGGTCGTAATGAAAAACGCTGAGGCAGATGCCCCGATCGCAACCGGAATAAGTAACAGCATGTGCACGATTTTGTTTTTGAAGCGATCCCACGTATACAAGTAAATGCCGAGGAAAATCGCCTCAATGAAAAACGCGAATGTCTCCATAAATAAAGGCAATCCGATCGCATGACCTGCAACGCGCATAAAGTTAGGCCAAAGTAAACTTAATTGGAGTCCAATGGCGGTACCGGTCACGACACCGACAGTTACAGTAATAACAAAGCCTCGTGCCCAACGCCGGGCTAAAAGATGATAGTGCGCATCATTTTTCTTGATTCCCATCCATTCAGCTAAAGCGATCATAATCGGCACACCGACCCCGATGGTCGCAAAAATAATGTGAAACGAAAGCGTTAATCCAGTGAGAAAACGACTATAAAATACCGGATCGTAAGACAAAACCTTCCCCTCCTTCTATGCTGCAAACATAAACTGAACAAAAAATTACACCATCATCCGGATAATAAATGAGATAAGCATAATCGCTGCCACAATAAAGCAGGAGGTTATTAAAATGCGTTCCTGCTTTTGATATCGTTTCACAGAATGTCCTCCTTCATATATTCATAGATAAATGTGAAAAAAGTTCATAATCCTTTTTTTATTGTAAGCGAAGACGATCAAGATGTGAATGGGGTTTCCTTGCGATTCCATGACAAAGTGTTGACAGTTCAATCATACGTCACACATTTGCCTAGTAAAACCCTTAGTGGGCTAAGAACTGTGAAAGTTATGTAAATTTCTTAAAGGTTCATCTAGTCTGTCTGCTTTGAAAGACGTACACTAAAACAAGAAGAGGAAAGGGGGCATACATATGTGCATGGACGATAAAAAAAGATCCTTTTCGTACCGACAAATCTTTGTCATCGGAACGGGTTTCCTCGCCATGATGCTCGTTTGGACGTTTTATAACGCGTTTATGCCGTTAGTACTGAGTGAATATATCGACAGCAGTGCCTTACGTGGCATCATTATGGGTTTGGATAATTTACTGGCTGTCCTTCTTATTCCATGGATCGGTGCGTGGTCTGACCGCATTTCGACCCCTTTTGGACAACGTTTACCATTTATTATCGTCGGGATGCCACTCGCAGCTTTGTTGTTCGTTTTGCTGCCGCTTGTCGCTAACATATCCTTAGGTTGGCTTCTGATCATCGACATCGCTTTTTTAATCGCCATGACGTTGTATCGTGCGCCAGTGATTGCGCTCATGCCGGACGTCACACCGCAAAACAAACGGTCATCAGCCAATGGAATCATTAATCTACTTGGCGGTATCGGTGCGATGATCGCGCTGTTTGGACTTTCAGCCGTCTACGATGTCAGCCGCACGTTCGCATTTGGCATCGGGTCAATTGTATTGATCACCGTCTTTCTGCTGCTGTTTTGGCGCATAGATCGTCAGCCGCCATATGCCGAAAAAGCAAGTGAAGCGAGCGAAGAAAGTCAATCCTTACGTGTACTTACAAAGGCGCTCAAAGCACTGATAAATGTTGATTTTCGCGGACCATTATTGATTTTAAGCGGTATCTTTTTCTATTTCATCGGTTATTCAGGCATAGAAGCCCAATTTACGACGTTTGCAGTCGGGTATTTGCAGTTAAGCAGTGGTGAAGCGGGAACGACACTCGGCATCTTTAGCTTGTCCTTTGTTCTCTTTGCCGTTCCCGCTGGTTTTCTCGGCAACCGCTTTGGGAAGAGCCGGATGATGCAGCTAGGTCTTGCGATTTTGATTGTTTTATTTTCCGTTGTACCATTTTTGCCAAACGTTCTTTCAATACAAATACTATTATTTTTCGCCGGCTTTGGCTGGGCACTCGTCAATGTCCAGGCGTACGCTTTCGTTGCCGACCTTGGTGGAAAAGCACAGATCGGCTACATGACCGGACTCTATTATTTCTTCTCCATGGCTTCGTCCCTCATCGCCCCAGGACTCGCCGGACTGTTTATGGATCTGTTTACATTACCTTCATTGTTTTTCGTAGCTTCCATCAGCTTTGGTCTAGGTTTTGTCTTTTTAAATGCAGGGGCAAAAAAGACGACTAAAAGTGGTACACAGGTTGAGGCATAGTCAGTTTTCGTAAAATCATCAAAGGCGATGCTTTAAAAGCAGATTCATTCTTTGTATACTATTAGGAGCTAAGTGTCTTATTCTAAAAAAGTGTGAAGGTTTGGTGCGAACCCTAAGCGAACATGAAAACACTGGGGGGTTCGCACCAAAAATGTAGCAGAATTTAAGTAGATATGGAGAAAAACGTGTTTGGAAAAGGGGGATTATTCCTTTTTAAAAAAATTTTTGCTAAATATGTAAGTTCATTTACCATATTTTAGTCAAAAATCGCTGTCGCACCTCGCGTAGGTGCGTGGATTGAAATCACTCCTCTTTGTAGCAGGAACTAGCCCTGATGTGGTCGCACCTCGCGTAGGTGCGTGGATTGAAATGGCTAGTAATGGTGGTGAATAGATTGAATGTATGTCGCACCTCGCGTAGGTGCGTGGATTAAAGTCACCGCCCGAATCTTTGTCGCACTTCGCTTCGGTCGATTGTTCTAAATCTAGAACCGCAACCTATGGATTTTAAAACGATCATCTGCAATACTTACATAGATGCGCAGAATGCGTGTGAAACAATATTATTGCGAAAAAGGAGTGATACCATGGGCCAGGCAGACGTACAGTATCAGCAATTGCTTCAGGACATCATTGAACATGGCACGTGGGATTACGGTCAGCCGGTGCGTGCGCGCTGGGAAAGTGACGGCGATCCGGCATATACGAAAAGTGTGATTGGCCGGCAAATGCGGTTTGATAATTCGGAGTTGCCGATTTTAACGTCGAAAAGTGTTGCTTTTAAGACGGCGGTGAAAGAGTTGCTTTGGATTTGGCAGAAAAAATCAAATCGTGTGCAGGACTTGCGCGATATGAATGTGTCGATTTGGGATCAGTGGGAGTTCGCAGAAGGTCCATGGAAAGGGACGATTGGGCCCGCTTATGGCTATCAGCTCGCGAAGAAAAATCGTCGTTTACAAGGAGCAATGGTTGATCAAGTCGATTATTTACTGTATTCGTTAAAGCACAATCCAGCATCACGTCGCCATTTGACGACGCTCTGGAATCCGGACGACCTCGATGATATGGCATTGACACCTTGTGTATATGAAACGCAGTGGCACGTGAAGGACGAAAAGCTTCATTTGGAAGTGCGGTGCCGCTCGAATGATATGGGGCTGGGCAATCCGTTTAATATTGTACAGTACAATGTATTGCAGCGGATGATCGCCCAAGTGACGGGGTATGCGCTCGGCGAGTTTGTATATCATATTGGGGACTGTCATATTTATGACCGGCATATTGAGCCATTACAGGCGCAATTGGAGCGGGAGACGTATGAGGCGCCAGAATTACAGATGAATCCGGACGTGCGTGATTTTTATGACTTTACGCCAGACGATTTTCAACTTGTGAATTACAAGCGAGGACCAAAAGTGTCTCTTGAGATCGCGGTGTGACGAAGCAGCAAAAGCATAAGATGAACGAAAGGACATGGCGGTGGGCCGCGTCCTTTTTAGTTTGCTCATTTCGTTCCTGATCAAGTGAGGTCAAAATTAAGTGAAATTATTATTCGATCTGTGAATATACATAATGAAAAAATCAGACGAATACCATTGACAATTGATTCCAGTCATACTACTCTATTAATTAACAAAACATTATAATGATTCTGTTAAAAACACATTGTTATTTGAAAGCCTTAAATTTATTTAGTTAAAAAGGAGGCGTTGACATGCAACGAAGGGTATTTTTCCAGATTTCTGCGATCATGATCGTCCTTTTCTTTCTCGCAGGCTGTCGCTCTGAAAGTGCTGGAGAGGAAGGGGGCAATGGGGATCAAGTCGAGATTACTTGGCTCGTCAGGAGTAACCCTGCTCTTGTTGAGTGGTACGACCGTGTCGTTGATGAGTTTCAAAAAGAGCATCCTTCAATTCAAGTGGAGCTACAAATTATTCCGCAAACGGAGATTGACCAAAAGCTCATGACGATGATTGCAGGGGGAAACGTACCGGATGTATGGAGTCCGAATTGGGCTGATTCAGGGTTTAGTGCGTACCATGCCTTAGGTGCATTGATGGATTTAAGCCCGTTTTTAGAACAGGATCCAGACGTGGTTGACGGCATCGATGAGTCGCTTGTGGAGATTTACGCTACGGATGAAGGTGTATTCGGTGTTCCGTTCCTTCAAATGGGATCCTTTGTCTACTATAATAAAGCGCTGTTTGAAGAGGCGGGTTTGCCCGACTTGCCAACAGATTGGGACGACAAATCGTGGGATTGGGACAAGATGGTGGAGTACGGCAAGGCCATTACAGATGCAGACGGCAATCCAACGCAGCGAGTCTATGGTGTCATGAATGACAACTATGCAAGTAAAGATGCGTGGATGTTTGGCGGTGACTTCTTTAAAGACGCCGATTATGAAAGAGGAGAGATGACAACACCTGTTATTACTGAGGATCCGCGAAACTATGAAGCGATTCAGAGCAAGTATGATTTAATCCACAAGCATGGTGTGCATCCTCCACAGAACGAATTAAGTGCGCTTTCGCAATTAAGTGATCCCTTTTTAAGTGGTCGTATCGGTATGGTGTTAAAAGGAGGCTGGGGAACGCGGCAGTACGCAGGTACGGACATGGATTGGGGGATCGCGCCATATCCATATACGAACGAGGGACGAGAAGTGCCTCTCTATGTCGATCCATGGTCCATTAGTGCCGAAACTGAGCATCCGGAAGAGTCATGGGAGTTCGTTAAATTCCTAATGAACCCTGAAAAAGGGGCAAAATGGATCGTCGAAATGGCTCTTGAGACACCTGCACATGGTGAATTAAAGGAACTGTGGTATGAGTTGATCGCAGAACGAACAGGCTTGTCAGTGGATGCATTGCGTGAAGTTGATCAAGGAGCGCTACGCTTTGGCAGACCATCCGACAACCACTTGATCAAAGATTTTTCGCCAATTTTACGGCATATGAACATGACGATTAATGCAGTTTACGATGGACAAAAATCCGTTGAAGATGGGCTCGCTGAACTTCAGGAGAATTTAAAGACACTCAATTATTAGAAGGAGGTCGTAGCGATGTCACAAAAGCTGGAAGCTGCCGTGCCGAAGCAACACGTCAAACGAAAACGTAATCGCATGGAAAAGCGAGAAGAAAAATACTTTTGGGTGTTTATTTCTCCTTGGGTGATTGGGTTTGTCTTGTTTATCGGAGGTCCTATTTTAGCGTCACTTCTTCTTAGTTTCACTGATTATTCGGTGATGGAATTCCCGGAGTTTGTCGGTTTGGCTAATTTCATCAACCTGTTTCAAGATCCCCTGTTTTATAAATCGCTTGGGGTGACCTTTTACTATGCTGCCTTAGCCATTCCTTTTAGTGTGATTATCGGTTTAGCCTTGGCGATGTTACTGAATTTAAATGTACGCGGTCAAACGTTTTTCCGCACGTTCTTTTATGCACCTTCAATCATCTCTGGCGTTTCTATTGCTTTTTTATGGATGTGGATTCTAAATCCTCAATTTGGTGTCGTAAACTCCTTTCTTTATAACGTGTTTGGTATTGAAGGTCCTGGGTGGTTTACGGATACGAGCACAGTCATCCCATCGTTTGTCATCATGCAATTGACGTCCATCGGGGGGACGATGATTATCTTTTTAGCAAGCCTTCAGCAGCTGCCGAAGGAGTTGTATGAATCAGCAGCAATTGATGGTGCTGGGGCATGGCGTCGGTTTATTCAAATTACCGTCCCGCTCATCTCACCTGTTATTTTGTTCAATTCTATTATTGCTTTAATTAATTCATTTCAAATCTTTACGCAAGCCTATGTCGTGACAGGCGGTGGACCGGATTGGATGAGCTATTTCTACGTGTACTACTTGTTTGAAACAGCCTTCTCCCAATATCGGATTGGCTATGCGTCAGCACAAGCGTGGGTGCTGTTTGTCATTATTTTTAGTCTGACCTTGTTTTCACTATGGGTTTCTAAAAATGCTGTTCATTACGAATACGAAGAAAAAAAGTGAGGTGAGAAACGATGCAACGTTGGTTAACTAAACGAAATTTTTCACCGGGAGAGCTGTCTCCTGCGGGTAAGCTATTTACGTATGCCGCCTTGTTGGCTGGTTTGACCATTTTCGCATTTCCCATCTTATGGATGGTGACGACGTCTTTAAAATCACTTGAGGAGATTGTTTCAAATCCTTTGAAAGTATTTCCTGAGCAATTACAGTGGCAAAACTATATTGAAGTGTTCGACATCCATCCGTTAGGGACTTACCTTTGGAATACATCATGGTATACTGTCGTCACAGTGGGAATTACCGTGTTTTTCTCTGCGTGCATTGCCTTCGGGTTCGCTCGTATGCGAGCACGAGGGAAAACAGTGTTGTTTGCACTCGTATTAAGTACGATGATGCTACCACCGCAAGTGACGATGATTCCACAATATTTATTGTTTAATCAAATCGGTTGGGTGAATTCGTATTTACCACTGATCGTTCCTTCCCTTGCCGGAAGTGCGTTTCTCATCTTTCTTTTACGTCAGTTTTATATGGGCTTGTCAAAGGAATTAGACGAAGCGGTAACGATTGATGGCGGTGGATATTTTACTATTTTTTTCAAAATCGTTCTTCCATTATCAGCGCCAGCTATGGCGACTGCAGGCATCATGGAATTTATGTTTCGCTGGAATGACTTGATGGGACCGCTGATCTATTTAAACAGTACAGATTTGTATCCGCTTTCTCTCGGATTAGCAAATTTTAATGCGTCGTATGCCGCGACACCGTGGCAGTTACTCATGGCTGCTTCAATCATTGCGGTCGTTCCACCACTCACGTTGTTTTTCTTCGCCCAAAAATACTTTATTCAAGGCATCGTCATTTCAGGTACAAAAGGATAGGCTTTTGACGTCTCACATATATTGATAAGGTTACGAATACACTCTCATTGTCGAAGATGTGGCAATGAAAGTGTATTTTTGTGCGCTATTTTGTTCACAGACAGCTGTCGCGATTCATTAAAGAAGTGCTTGACGTTTCTTCTCTGAAAAGACACAATTTTAATAATAAAGGTACTTTTTTGTTGAATATCAGAAAAAAGTCAAAGCACCACCTATAATTTGTAAGCGCTATCTTTCTGATTTGTTATTTTCATTAACCTGTCCTATAGGTCAATATTTTTTTTAAGAAAGGGGGAAAGTGTGGGTGCCTGTCTGGAATGGGATTAAGTCTAAATTAGTTTACAAATACATTGTTTCTTACTTATTTGTCTTTATGATTCCTTTTGTCTTTATGAGTATTTTTATTTATACGAATTCTGTGTCAGGTTTACGTAAAGAGATTGAGCAGTCTAACTTAAATAAGCTGGAGCAAGTTGAAAATTTAACGAATGAGCGGATTCAAGAGTTGGAAAAACTCGCCTCAAGAATAGCTTATGATCCTCGTTTAACGCCATATATGATGACGCATGGCTATTATGGAGGAGAAGCACTAGATGAATTGAAAAAATATAAAGCGAATAGTTCAATGATTGATGAGCTGTTCGTGTATTTTTATAAAGATCAACAAACGATTTACTCGTCAAGTAGTTATTACACCTTTAAAACATTGACACAAAACGTATACCAATTTAAATCGTGGGAAGCTGAGAATATCGTTCAGCATTTGCACACGTCTACGCCATTGATTCTTCCTATTGAAGAAATCAGGACAGACGGTATTGAACAAAAAATACTGGCTTATATTGTGCCCATTGCGCCGAACAACCCAAATCCTTATGGTGCCGTAATGTACTTTATTAAAGAAAAATCTTTGACGCATTTAATGGAGAACCTCTTAGGAGATTTCAACGGAAATACGTATATTTTGGATGAACAATGGCAGCCGATTGTTTCAATAGCAAAAGATAGAAATATCGACTTAAATGAAATCGACATAAGGCTTTTAGAAAATAACGGTGTTGATACGATTCAAATCGATGGTAAAGAGTACTCATTGACGACTGTATCTTCCGATGTCAGCGGCTGGACGTTTTTGACGGTAATGGATGGAGAGCAATTTTTTGCGCGTGTCGTTCATCAGGAAACATTTATTTTAACATTGTTGATGACTGTACTTGTTGTTGGGGCAGCAGCAGCTATTTTATTTGGAAGAATACAATATCGTCCAATTCGCCGACTTCTTGAGTTTGCGGCGATGAAAAGCACGAAAACATCTTCCTGGAATGATGGCAAAAATGAGTTAGAAACCATTCGCCTCATCATGACGAACCTTATGACAGATCATAAAAATTTGGTAGAAACAGTGGATTTGCAAAAACCGTATGCGAAAGAACAATTTTTAGCAAAAATGCTGAAGGAGCACTTTGCCACAGATGACCAGATTGATGATGTGCTCGGTGCGTTAAACGTCGATATGAGTGATGGACCACATTTCGTTGTTGTCGTCGAGTTAATCAAAAAGTCGCTGGATGATATCGCGATGGATGACCGCGAGCAGGCATTGGAGGCGTTATCGAACCTCTCTTTACCACAGGCTGCCGTTCATGGTGTCAATTTACTATACCAAGATGCAATGGCATTCATCATAAGTTGTAAGCAGGCCGAGGATGTTAAAGCTTGGCGTCACAAAAGCGCTGAAGATATTCAAAAGTATGTTAGAAATCAGCTTACTTTTAATGAAATGGTGATTGCCGTCGGGACGAGTTACGAGCAGAAAAAGCAAATTAACCGTTCATTTATTGAAGCTTTGGCAGCGCTCGATTATAGATTTGCGGTGTCGCAAGGCAGTATTATTTATTTTGAGGAGATTGGTTATTCTTCAGAAAACGCTGGCTATCCAAAAGAGGATCAATTAAAGCTTGTTCAAAGCTTAAAACAGGGAGACAGTGTTGTCGCACTAGAGACATTTCATACGATGCTTGAGAATGTTGTACAAACAGACATTTCTATTCAATCGTTGAAGTACATATTTTATGACATTATCAATACTGTTATCAAGACAGCGATGGAATTACGTGTAACCGAGAATATGGACGAATTTAATGAGATTGGGGACTTTAATTCGGTTGAACAGTTAGGGAAGCGCTTAGGTGCCGTCATTATAAACGTCTGTGAATCTGTTGAACAACAGAAGGAAAATCGAAGCCAGCAGTTAAAAAAGGAGCTCCTTCAATATATTCAAGACCATTACAAAGACAATGATTTAAGCCTTGAAGCGGTCGCCAGACATTTTCAGCTGTCTGTGCCCTATTTAAGTAAGTTTTTTAAAGAGCAAACAGGCGAGACATTTACACAATATGTCGTCTCACTAAGAATAGCGCAAGTGAAAAAGCTATTAAGTGAGACGAATCAGCCCATTAAAGAGATTGTGACAGCGATTGGGTACCGAGATGTGGCGAATTTTACGCGGCGCTTTAAACAGATTGAGGGAGTGACACCGGGACAGTTCCGAAAGTTAAATCGATAAAAATGCCTTTCAAATGCACAATGATTACCACTATCCTATTGTGTGACAAGCACTCATCACCCGTTGCGTGTCGGCTCGCTCGTATGCCATAGTCGTTTCTTCACCAAGCGTTTTTGAGCCAGGCTGAGTAAGGGACACGTAAGCTGATTTCAAAGCGGCAAATTCATGCTGCTTTTTTTGTGGGTTCGTTGAAGCAACATGACAGTATACGTACGACAAGGCGGAGATTAAGACCAGCATAGTTGCTTAAAAATGCCATAGTCGATGGCGCTTAAAGGTTGATATAGAGCGGTGTGAGAGCTCGACTCGCCCTGCATGAATGAAAATACACATATTGAATACAAGATGTCAGGAAAATAAACTCAAGGATAAGTAAAGCGTTTTCATTGTGAAGGGGAGGAATCGAATTGATCTCGAATCCAAAAGCGAATCCAGTAAAGCTGGAATCGATTCGTAAAAAGTCTAGGTTGCGGCGAATGCGGCGTAATTGGCAGCTGTATGTCTTTGTTTTTCCGGCGTTTCTCTATTTTTTTATCTTTCATTATGTGCCTATGTATGGTGTGCAAATTGCGTTTAAAGATTTTATCCCTGCGCTCGGCATCTGGGGGAGTGAGTGGGTTGGTTTTGAGCATTTCACTCGTTTTTTTCAATCGTATTACTTTTGGGATTTGCTGAAAAACACATTAGGTATTAGTTTTTACGAACTGATAGTCGGTTTTCCGTTACCGATCATTTTAGCGCTCGCTTTAAATGAAGCGAAAGACGGCTTGTATAAAAGGACGGTTCAAACGGTTACTTACGCTCCGCACTTTATATCGGTCGTTGTCATTTCGGGAATGATCATTTCCTTTTTGTCACCAACGACAGGCATAATTAATCACGTCATTACATTTTTTGGCTTTGAAGCGATCCCTTTTATGACTGACCCTAAATGGTTTAAAACCGTTTATGTATTATCTGGTGTGTGGCAAAGCGCTGGCTGGGGAACGATCATTTACTTAGCTGCTTTATCTTCAGTAAGTCCTGAGCATCATGAAGCGGCGATTGTTGACGGTGCGACACGTTTGCAACGCATTTGGCATATTAATCTGCCCACTATTTTTCCAACAATGGCGATTTTATTGATCTTAAACGTTGGCAACATTATGGCCATGGGTTTTGAAAAAATTCTCTTGCTGCAAAATCCGCTAAACCTTGAGTCCTCTAATGTCATTGCCACCTTTGTTTACGAGGCAGGCTTATTGAATGCTCAATATAGCTTTGCAGCAGCGGTTGGCTTATTTAATTCCATCATTAATGCCATTTTGTTAATCGCTGTCAACTATATCGCTCGAAAAACGAGCGAAACGAGTCTTTGGTAAGGAGGGGAAAAGATGGAGATGCGGATGAACGAAACGAAGCAGGATAAGCTTTTTCTATTGTTTAATTACGTGTTTTTAACGGTAGCAATGCTCATCGTGTTGTATCCGTTAATGTATATCATCAGTGCGTCAATGAGTGATCCGTCCGCGGTCAATTCTGGGGACATGTGGTTGCTGCCAAAAGGTGTGACGTTTGAAGGCTATCAGCTCATTTTTGACAACGATGATATTTGGCTTGGTTATTTGAATACCATTTTTTACACCGTCCTTGGAACAGTGATTAATTTAGTCATTACAATTCCGTGCGCGTACGCACTTTCACGCAAGGATTTTGACGGACGCGGATTTTTTATGGCGATGTTTGTGCTTACGATGTTTTTTAACGGTGGATTAATTCCAACCTACTTAGTTGTTCGAGACTTAGGACTCATTGATACGATTTGGGCAATGGTGTTACCGAATGCAGCGCTTGTATGGAATATCATCGTGTCGCGTGTCTTTTTTCAAGTATCGATCCCGAAGGAACTAGAAGAATCATCAATTATTGATGGTTGTTCAGATTTCAAAATGTTCATGAAAATCATTTTACCTCTATCTGCACCTATTATTGCTGTGATGGCGTTGTTTTACGGCGTAGGTCATTGGAATGGCTATTTTAATGCACTGATTTATTTATCAGATAAAGAGATGTATCCGCTGCAATTGATTTTACGTGAAATCCTCGTTTTGCAAGAAATTTCTGCATCATCGACTGAATTGACAGGCGAAATGGCGGAGGCGATGCATAGTAAACAACAACTTGCCGCCGTCATTAAATACGGTGTAATGATTGTTTCCAGCTTGCCAATCATTATCGTTTACCCATTTTTACAGCGCTATTTCGTGAAGGGCGTCATGATCGGATCACTGAAAGGTTAAGCAAACAAAAGCAATAAAGGGGGTGAGGATCCGCGTTTACTGATCGTTTTTAAAACATTGATAAAGAGAGGGGATTCAAAAATGAAGAATACAATGAACATATGGATGACAAGTATCGTAGTCGTCATGCTTACACTCACAGTTGCATGCTCTGGAAATGAAGCGGAGAAGGCGACTTCGACCGAGGGTGAGAATGCATCGGTTGAAGTGAATAAGGAAGGATTTCCAATCGTTGATGAAACAATACAATTGTCAATGATGGGGCCAAATATTGGTGCAGCAGAATGGGAGGATATGGAGGTTCTCCAAACGTATGAAGAAATGACCAACATGGATTTTGAATATGATACGCCGCCTTTGAGTGATTTTCAAACGAAGTTAAATTTAGCCTTTGCAGGGAAAGACGTTAGTGATGTTATCTATGGTGGCGGTTTAACACCAAATATGGAAGTGGACTACGGAAGCCAAGGCATTCTCATTCCTTTAGAAGGTCTTATTGATGAATACGCACCCCATTTTAAACAGATGATGGAAGAAGACCCGAGTATTCGGAAGGCCATTACGACCATTGATGGTCACATCTATTCGTTACCTCAGATTTTTAGAGACCCCAACTCACCGTGGCCGATTGGGCCGCTCTGGTATAACGGCGATTGGTTAGACGCTTTAGGTGTCACTGAGCTTCCAAAGACGACCGACGAATTTTATGAATTATTAAAGCGTTTTAAAACAGAAGATCCAAATGGGAACGGCCAGGCGGATGAAATTCCCCTCACCGATGTAAAGGAGCGGCATGCGCGCATTTGGCTTCTCGGTGCGTTCGGATTAAAGGAATGGGGCATTGAAGAGGTGGATGGCACGGTGAGATATACGCCAATGACGGAAAATTATAAAGAATATTTGGCGTTTATGAATAAGCTGTATGAGGAAGAGCTGTTAGACCAAGATGCATTCTCACAAACAGATGAACAGAAGATCGCTAAAGGGCAGGACAACCGAATTGGCGTCTTTCAATCATGGTATTCTTACTTTGCGACCGGACAGACTGAAGATGAGGCTGTGAACAATCCGATGTTTCATCCATTGACGAGTCCGGCGTCAGAAGACATAGTTATTGCCCGCGGTGCAGGTATTAATCGAGGCGCTTTTTCGATTACAAGCAACAATCCATACCCTGAGGCGACGATGCGTTGGATTGATTATTTGTACTCTCAAGACGGCTATGAGTTTTTTGCACAAGGACCAGCAGGATACCTTTGGGAGTGGGAAGATGAGGAAGCAGGCACGAAAAAATGGCTGGATGCTCCTGAAGGCTTTAAAACAACCGAAGACTATCGTGGGACATTAACGCCGAACTATGGGATTTCTGCGCCAGGTCTTGTAGATGTTGTCCGTGGCAAAGAAGTGACGAACTTTGATGAGTTTGTCAGAGGCGAGACGAAAGAAAAGATCGAGCCATATGCTGAGGTAGCCTTTCCGCTTGTGTATTTAACGAAAGAGGAACAAAAGGACATTAATACGATTGAAGTTGATCTTGAATCGTATGTCGAGCAAATGGAAGCAAAATTTATTACGGGTGTTGAGCCGTTGTCAAACTGGGAGCAATATGTAGAAACAATCGAAAGAATGAATATTGAGAAATACGTACAAATCCATCAGGATGCTTACGATCGTTGGTCAGCCAGCTAAATACGCACGATGGTCAAAAAAAGAGTTTTTCGGTTTAATTAAAAGCGTTTTCAACTTATAATAGACTAAATGATTTCCGAGATGTTGTCGTGAATAAAAAGGGGACGTTACCGTTCCCTCACTCACTTCTTTCATTTTGAACAATTTTTTAGGGGGATTCAAGTGACGCAAAAACAACCGAATATTCTCTTTATCTTAACGGATCAGCAGCGTGTAGATACACTCAAGGCATACGGTGGGCAAGTCTGTCAAACGCCAAATATCGATCGATTAATGGAAGAAAGTGTCGTATTTGATAATACATATGCGAGCTGTCCCGTCTGTACGCCCGCTCGAGCTTCTTTACAGACAGGGTTATATCCACACAACCATGAAATGAGAAACAATACGTCAGAGCCGGGGTGTCGCTATGACGAGCTCCCGAATAAGCCTGAGCTTTTAAGCAATCAGCTCAAAAAGCAACAGTACAATATCGGTTATACGGGAAAATGGCATCTCGGACTTGGACCTACAAAGGTCGGCTACGCGGGAGATGACTTTGCTGGACACGGTGCCGGAGGGCACGGTTATCAACAGTATCATAATTATTTAAAAGCAAATGGGCTGGAAGTGAAGCATGAAAATAAAGTGACAGGACATTATCAAGGCCATTGGGCAGCTGAGGTCGTGTCACCAGTTGAAACGACGGTGGAGTATTTCTTAACCGAGCAGGCGATCCATTATATGGACAATTTCCGGAAGGCGTCGAATCCATTTTATTTTCAATTGAATTTTTGGGGTCCCCATGAGCCATATGTCGCGCCGACGAAGCATCTTGATCTTTATCGAGATATGGAGCTTGACCCATGGCCAAATTTTTATGATGAGTCGACGAATAAACCGTCGATTCATAATGTGAAAAGGTCAAAGTATAATGACTGGAAAACCTTTGAACCTTACGTGAAACACTATTTTGCGAATGTGAGCTTGATTGATGAGCAGATCGGTCGTCTTGTCAATTACTTGAAAGAGCATGATTTGTATGATGATACAATTATTATTTTCTCTGCGGATCATGGCGAGTCTTTAGGAATTCACGGTGGTTTGTGTGATAAAAACTTCTTTATGTATGAGGAGATTTGCCGTATTCCTTTAATCGTAAAACCACAGCAGTCATTGGCTGAAACACGCCATGAGGAACGTTTTGTCGGGACGTGTGATTTTTATTCTTCGATTTTAGACTGGGCAGGAGTACCAGAAGATGAGCACAATCGTGACGGACGATCCTTTGTCCCGCTTGTCAATAATGAGGAAGTGAGCGACTGGCCTGATCATGTTGTGACTGAGGGAAATGGACTTGCAGAAATTTTGTATACCCAGCGCATGCTTCGCCATGGTCACATGAAATATATCTTTAATTGTGGCGATACCGATGAATTGTATGATTTACAAAACGATCCGTATGAATTAGTCAACCAAGTTGACAACGAGGCGTATCAAGAAAGTCTCCGACAAATGCGTGGGCTATTGGCGTCTTGGATGGAGGAACACAATGATCGTGCTTTAGCGCAATACAAGGATTTACGCTTTTAATACACCTTGAGGAGCCGTCGTTGGGCAACCTGCTCTGTTGCTTAAGCGCTTTTTAATCGCCCCCTCACCTTAAGGAATGAAAGGTGCAGAACTTAAACAAGCTGGTGGGGGGGGAACCTCCTTCGCACTAGGGTTGCCATTTTGTTTGTCTGTATTAATGAAGAAAAAAGTTGTCTCTACTCAGTTTGTTTGACGAGGTAAGGAAAACACAAAGCAAGGGAGGCTCTATGTATGACGAAGCCAAACTTTATTATTTTTTATTGCGATGATTTAGGCTATGGCGACTTAGGCTGTTATGGCTCGGAACACGTGAAAACACCGAACATCGACAGACTTGCAAGTGAAGGTGTTCGTTTTACAAATTGGTACTCAAATTCTCCTGTTTGCTCGCCGTCGCGTGCATCTTTGCTGACCGGAAAATACCCTGTACGAACTGGCGTTGAACAAATTTTAACAGGAAAAAGGGGAAAAGCTGGGTTGTCCGCCTCGCATGAAACACTTTCATCTATGTTTCATAAAAACGGGTACAAGACAGCGATGTTCGGAAAATGGCACTTAGGGACAACGCCAGAAACGCGACCGAATGCCCACGGCTATGATGAGTTTTTTGGTTTTCATGCCGGATGTATCGACTATTATTCTCATATCTTTTATTGGGAGATGCCGCCTGTTCACGACCTGTGGCATAACGAAGAAGAAGTGTGGCACAACGGAGAGTACATGACTGAGCTGATTGCAGAAAAAGCAGTCGATTTTATTCAAAAATACGACGAAACAGACCCTTTCTTCTTATATGTTCCTTTTAACGCACCTCATTATCCGATGCATGCACCAGAGAAGTATATGAAGCGTTTTGATCATCTGCCCTGGGATCGTCAAGTAATGGCGGCGATGATCTCAGCTGTCGATGATGCGGTTGGTGAGGTTGTTAATACACTAAAGCGGTCTGGTCAATATGAGGATACGGTGATTTTCTTTTCCAGCGATAATGGTCCTTCTGTAGAAGCGAGAAACTGGCTCGATGGTACCGAAGACTTGTATTACGGAGGAGATGCCGGAATTTTCCGGGGTCAAAAAGGGAGTTTGTTCGACGGTGGCATTCGTGAACCAGCGATTTTAAGCTATCCAGCTGCCCTCCAAGGAGGACAGGTGTCTGATGAGCTTGGTGTGATGGTGGATATTCTCCCAACCTTTTTATCCTTTGCTGGGATCTCGCATGAGGAGCTCGACATAGATGGGAAAGATTTAAGTGATATGCTTATGAAACATGGAAACACACCACACGATCAAGTGTTTTGGGAATATAATGGTCAACTTGCCGTGCGGCAGGGAGACTGGAAACTCATCGTAAATGGTCATTTAGATTTTGACCATTATGGTGAAGTTCCTGATGCCGTTCATTTATCGAACGTTAGGGAAGACCCAGGAGAGCGTAACAATGTGGCGGATAAGTATCCAGAGCGGATGAAGCAAATGAAAACAGACGTCGAGGCGTGGTATGCGCAGTACACTTAATCTAGTCTAGGCAACACGAAGCTCTGACAAATACGCTGTAATGAGAAAAGGCCTTTATAGGGGCTCGTCTCTATGAAGGTTTTTTTGCTTGGGAAAAAGATGTGATGATACGGTGGCGAGGCGTTCGTACCGAAGAGTTATTTGACGAATGGTATAGTATGGACATGTCTCCAGCTCTTTCATGAAATGGTTGAACGACTGCTTTCCATCAGGGAGTGGTCTTTGAAAATAGAGAAAAGAAATAAATACGTTCAAAGAAAAGGGAGAGAGAGTATGAGGAAAACACACCTATGGGGATGGGCGCTGACCTTCATGATCGTTGTTGCAGGAGCGCAAATGGCGTCAGCCAAAGGAATATCCATAGAATTGGATAATGAACGCGTCACAACAGATGTGGCCCCGTATTTAACGAAAGACAATGTAACACTTGTTCCATTGCGCGTCATTACGGAGGCGTTAGGGGGATTCGCACAATGGAATCAAGCAGATCAGACCGTTCACATCAAAAAAGACGACACAACCATCAAACTCGTCAACAAACAACTCAAAGCTCAAGTGGATGGCAATACGGTCGACTTAATTTCACCAGCACAGGTGAAGGATGGACGGATGATGGTACCGCTTCGCTTTGTTGGTGAAGCATTTGGTATTCGCGTCCAATGGCATCAAGACGCACAGCTCGTACGCTTATGGACGGGGAAAGTGTCAGAACAGCCGCTTTCGGAAAATGTAACGGTGTCCAAAGAAATGCGCGGAGCATGGATTGCTACGATTAATGGTGATTGGCCGTCCAAGGATGCTGTAGGTCATCCGGAGAGACAAAAAGAAGATTACATTACCATCCTAAATCAGCTTAAGGCAATGGGGATTCAAGACGTGTTTGTTCAAGTCCGTGCCGCTGGGGATGCGATTTATCCATCTAATCATGCACCGTGGAATAAAATTTTAACGGGTACGCAAGGCAAAGATCCTGGCTATGATCCGCTCGCCTTTATGATTGAGGAGACGCATAAGCGCGGAATGACCTTCCATGCATGGTTTAACCCTTTTCGAGCCACGACGGGACTTGGACAAGACCTAGCGTCAAACCATGTTGCCAAACAGCATCCGGAATGGATTGTCACTGCGGGAGGGAAGCTGTATTTAAATCCTGGAGACCCTGATGCACGCGAACATATTATCGCGAGCATGGAAGAAGTTGTTCGCAATTACGATGTGGACGGTGTTCATTTAGACGATTATTTTTACCCTTCAAACGTCTGGTTTAATGATGATACAACCTTCGCCCTCCACAATACCACCCACCTTACAAAAGCAGATTGGCGCAGACAAAATATCAATGTCTTTGTTAAGGAGTTAGGTGAAGCAGTTCACCAAATTGATCCGAACGTGTCTTACGGTATATCTCCATTCGGAGTGTGGCGGAATATTGCAGATGATCCTACCGGGTCAGCAACGACAGCTGGTGTACCGGCGTACGATATTATGTTTGCTGATGTCCGTACGTGGATCAAAGAAGAATGGATCGATTATGTCGCCCCGCAAATTTATTGGAGCATTGGCTTTACACCAGCAGCTTATGATGTGCTCGTTGAATGGTGGGCGAATGAGGTGAAGGGGACAGACGTTAAGCTTTACATCGGTCACGCACCGTATAAGATCGGCACAACAGAAGCAGGATGGTCCTCAGCAACCGAAATCATTGATCAGCTGAAACTCAATGAGTCATTTAATGAAGTGGACGGCTCCATCTTTTTTAGCTCACAGTATTTGCTCAAACCTTGGAACAATATGAGTAGCTTGCTCAAAAGTTATTATCGTAACAACGAATAGAATAAACTTATGCTTGAATGAATTTCATAATTCTAAGGTCTTGCCACGCAAGGCTTCCGAGACATAAAAAAGGAAGTACCTCCCCAAATTCTGTATAATGGTAGTCGACGAAA
>NZ_JAALFC010000017.1 GCF_011058155.1 Litoribacterium kuwaitense
TATGTATCGTTCCAACGTGCTAAAAAGTGATTATATACGAAACGAGAACAACCAATCGTCTTTGCGATTAAGATTTCTTGTTCTTTGTTTGGGTAAATACGAAATTTGTATGCTTTGTTGACCAACATTGCTTTTCACCTCACTTTACAAACATATCTTTTGCATAGTCAGACATGTCGTCGTCAAAGACTTTTCTACGGTATTTAACAACGAATACAAGGTGGTAGTACATCAGAAACACTGAATGATTATTACTATCTAATTCCATCCAAATATCAGCCTTCCTTTTGTATAAGACTGATGATATCATAGCACAAAAAAGAAACAACTTTTAGGCTGACGCCTAACCGACATTCATCTCCCACTTACTCATTGGACAACGTCCTAACATTCCTTGAAGTGGGAGTCTTCTGTCAGAAAACGATAAAAAAATCGTTGCATCAGCACTCAATAGCTTACACATGAGTTTGCCAGAGCTGAAAGAGTTATTAGCTTCATACGGCTTAAAAACGGATACGCTCTTATATGTCGGTATTAATGAAAATCGAGAGCTCGAATGGTCTGCCTTGAATGAAATTAATTATACCGACCCTGCTATTCAATAACCTAACTCGACATTGACGAGATTTTTATCTAACGTTCCATTCGACGTAAATGATGACATGTTTTCGTGAAGGATCTTGCATACACGTTCATCGTAATAGCGTGTAGACCCTGCCGTATGAGGTGTCATGATGACGTTGTCCATTGTCCAAAAAGGATGATCTTCGGGGAGTGGCTCTGGATCAAAAACATCAAGGCCCGCTCCTGCAATCTCTTCATTCTTTAACGCGTCTAAGAGCGCCGCTTGATCGACCGTTTGACCACGGCCAATATTCACAAAGAACGCGCCTGCTTTCATTTGCTGAAAATGCGCTTTATTAAAAAAGCCAGCTGTCGCTTCGGTCAATGGCAGTGTATTTACGATATAATCCCCTTCGTGTAAAGCTTTTTCCGCTTGGTCAACAGTAAATATTGTATCGAATCCACTGACTGACTTTCCGCTACGGGATACGCCGACCGTTTTCATTTGAAAGGCTTTACACAATTCTGCAGTGCGTTGTCCAATAGCGCCTGTCCCGAAAATAACAACTGTGCGATGATGCATTTCATCCCTTAAACCTGCATGATGCCATATGCCTTCTGCCTGCTGGCGAACATACTGTGGGATTTTACGCGTCCAACTGAGCATCATCGCTAAAATGGTTTCTGCAATTGGCAATGCATGAACACCGCTCGCCGTCGTCATTTTAATTCCCTTAGAAGCAAACGTTTGGATGGGAAGGTTGTCTACACCAGCACTCCACATTTGCAGCCAGTTGATCGAAGTCATTTCACTCACTGCCAACATATCCAATAATTCTTTCGTTGGCGCCGCCACAGCAGTCGCTTGATTAATGATTTCTGTATAATCTGGTTCAGGAAGGTCCGCTCTTGTTGTGATGGTCCATGACGGATGTGTTGTCTTTAGAAGCTGAACAAGCTCTTGTGTCAACTTTTTATCAATAAATAAATGCAATATTCTTCCCCCTAGAGTAAACGAGCCCTAGCAAGCGCCAGGGCCAGTGTTTATTTTTTATTTAAACAAAACTTCATATGCTTCATAGCCCTCTTCTTTTAAATCCTCTTTAGGAATGAAGCGGAGTGCTGCAGAATTAATGCAGTATCTCATTCCCCCTGGCCCTGGTCCATCATTAAATACATGCCCTAAATGCGAATCCGCTTCTTCACTTCTCACTTCTGTGCGAATCATGCCGAGAGACATATCTTTTCGTTCAATGATTTCTTTTTCATCAATCGGTTTAGTAAAGCTCGGCCAACCACACCCCGCATCATATTGATCCTTTGAACTAAACAAAGGCTTTCCTGACACAATATCGACGTAAATGCCTTCTGCCGTATTATCATAATATTCGTTACGAAAGGGCGGCTCAGTGGCATCTTCTTGAGTGACGGCGTACTGCATATCCGTTAAACGTTTTTTTAACTCTTCTTTAGCCGGCTTTTCCGTTTTCCAGTGCTTCTGTATAAAATCCGCTCGGCCAGAACCTTGACGGTATCTTTCGTAATGAGCTGGATTTTTCTTGTAATAATCTTGATGGTAAGCTTCAGCGGGATAAAAAGGTTTTGCTGGTAAAATATCTGTCACGATAGGCTTGGAGAATTTTCCACTTTGATCTAATGCCTTTTTTGATTCCTCAGCGTCTTTCTTTTGTTTTTCATTATGGTAAAATATCGCTGTTTTATAAGATTCTCCACGATCATGAAATTGTCCTCCAGAGTCAGTCGGATCAATTTGATGCCAAAAAACGCCTAGCAACTGTTCATAGGAAAAGACATTGGGATCAAATGTAATCTGAACAGCCTCCACATGTCCCGTTTGATTTGTACATACCTCCTCGTATGTCGGATTTTCTGTGTGGCCGCCTGTATATCCGGAAATAACTTCTTTAATTCCTGGCTCTTGATCAAAAGGCTTCACCATGCACCAAAAACAGCCTCCTGCAAACGTCGCTTTTTCCAAATGATCTTCGGACATCCAATATTCCTCCTTCAATGCGCTTATGTATTTACCATACCCTGTTCATCCCATTTTTAGCGAACATCCTGCTTACATTTTAAAAAATTATCAACGAAAAAACGACTTCAGCTATTGCTTTTTCGAGCAGTAACTAAGTCGTCTTTCTCAAGATTCTTATTCAGAAGCCGTTAACCTTTTGAATAGACGATAATAGTCGTGACCTTCAGGATAATTGTCCAGCTTTCCTAACACTTCATAACCACGCCTTTGATAAAAATCGGGTGCTTGAACGTTTCTAAAAGGATCAGGTTGCACCCTTTTTTGAGCGCCGTTTGTTCAGCGAGCTTCATTAATGCTTTTCCTTGTCCTTGGCCTCGAATCATCAACCCATTGAGTATTAATAGTGAATAATTTCCAATTCTTTACAATTGATATAAGCTAAAATGCCACCAACAATGGCTTTTTGTTCATCCCGTAAGATGATACCAATTTTTTCTTCATCTGAATACGAGACATATTTCTTATTAAATTGAATTAGCTTCTCGCGTACGAATGCAGCATCCTCGTGATTCAGTCCGACTGATGCTGTAAATGACTTATTCTTTTTCTCTTTCAGATGACTTTACCTTATGAGCGTTCCCGTTCTCTCTTCTTCTTAAGAATTAGTGAAAAAGCGATGAGAAGCGTTATGAGAACGACTGGAACACCCCATTTAATGAGATTTGTACAAAAATAGCCTGTTCATAATCCCCTGTAATCCATTCTTTTTCGATATCAATTTCCCCTGCTTTTGACTCAATCGCAACGCCCTCTACATGCACGCTGTTCTCTTCAGCCTTTAAGTCAAGCCACTCAGCGTTTTCAATGCTTTCCAAGTGAGTGACGACTTCTTTTAAACTATCCAAACCTAAATAAGGATGATAAAAACCGGCAATGTAAGACTTCGTTAATTTTTGCTGATCAATGATGTTCTGCACCATCTGCTCTTGTGAAGCTTCCTTATTGCTTTCTTCAATATGCCCGATCGTCTCAGGGTACAGTGTCATACCGTGCAAAAATGACGGCTTACTTTTGGAGCTAGGCGCATAAGCACCTTTCCACGTAACGTCCGTTAATTGCAGACGACCGACATAGGTAGAAAAATGGTCCGCTAACACTTCATATCCTTGCTGGGACATCGTATAATGCGGCGCTTCAAACGCCAGTGGATAAAGATCATGGGCAACGAGCTCCTTGACACCATTCGTAATGGCATCAATCGTGTAGGTTCGTTCAAACGCCCTGCCTTCTTCAATAAACGCCTGATATTCTTTTTCTGAAGTAAAGTCCTCTTTCAGCAGAATCGGATCTTCTTGACCTTGATAAATTGGACGGTCATTTTCTACATCCCAAAATTCAAAGCCTTCGCCAGTCTCTGACGTCCGATATTGGTGTCTGTATCCGTGTAAAACAATACTTGCACCGTTTCTTTGCATATATTGCAGTGTATCTACTAGACGAGTGGCATCCGAAAAATGAAAGGTATTTTCCCCATCGACATAAACTGGAATGACGGCAACCATGTAAGGAATATCCTTGTCCTTCAGATAATCAGCCACTGCCCTTAGCTGATGTGGATCGACCCGCGGATGAATGTCCTCAAGGCGCAAGTAACGGACCTTTTTTCCTTCGGTGTCATTATAAAAGGTATTTAGAAATTCGCCGACACCCTTTCCAAATGGGTCAAACAAGGTCTGCCCGGCAAAGTAGTAGTGCTTCCCTGAACCTACGAGCATTGGGATGTCTTTCTCTTCATCATGAATGCCCTGTATAAACACCGTTGCTTGCGATTGCACATCTAATTGAAAGATAATCCGATCTTCTTGCATCGTGAATACATGGTCGGTTTGTGGCAGTTGAAATCCACTAACTAATGTTTCCCCACTCACAGCAAAGAACGAAAATGACTCATTAAGCTGCTCGTAATTATGACCGAGGGCAAAGAAAGCGCCTTGATAATTTTCAGCAGCTCGTACGACATTCTCGGGCAATTTCTTTTCAGAAACCCCATAATAAATCACGTGAGTATATTCATTCCATTCGTCTGTCTGGAAATCTTCAGCGGCTCGGACAGTCATATCCGTCGAAAACTGTCCAATCAATGTGTCTAATATGCGAACTTCCTTCATCTCTTTTTCCGTATTCACACTGTATAATAGTAATGTATTCGCTTCGTCTGATGAAGCATTTCCTATCGTAGGTATATTTATGATCACACTGATCGTGATCATAAGGCTGACTAGCCATTTCAACATGATATACGCCTCCAAGACGATTTCATGTCTTTATTTTACATAAAATACGCACAAAGTACTAGGACTAAAGATTTTATTTTGTTACCATATTTTTTAGGTAGACAATGGGTTTCAGTTTAATTTAATATCATTTCAAATCATCTGTTCAACATGCAAACAAATTTACTTACCTTACATGATCATAAAACTCGCAGAAACTAAAAATTGTCTACTGAAGCGTTGAGCTACGGGCCGTTTGAGATATTATTTGACAACACAAAAAGACACAAGTGGAATGGAAAACTTGTGCCTATTTGCTTTATATTATGACGAAACCATAACATTTCCATCCGATAAAGCATAACATTTCCAAGCCGTTCGAAGGATTTTTATCGGATCCTGCTCCCTATCTGTCATTTGGTCAATTTATCCTAAAAATAGAAAAAGTCTAAACTGCAGTAAAAATGACCTTTTCCTTAACTATGGAAGTATTCTTCGATTTATCAAAAGGGAAATACTACCCCAACAAGAGCAATTCAGATGAGTGAACGTATATTTTTTATACATAATTACACTATACAAGCATAAAAGTTCCTAAAAATCGAGTAGGAGGGAGTGACTCACTCCCGTCCTCTCACACCACCCCGTATACCGTTCGGTACGGGGCGGTTCAATTAAGATAATTGACGCAAAGTTTCATAACGATTTTGCAGATTTTTGAGACCTCGGTTACTCCAGTAGGAGTTGCCGAGGTTTCTGTCTAGTATGGGGCTTTTGGAAGTGCGCCAATAGCCTTTACGGCTATTCGCCCATTCCCAAGCTTGATTTCGTGAAGTACCCAGTTTGGTAAGATTCCTAAACTTCGTTTTAAGCTTCTTCCAGTTCTTCCACAGACACATTCGTAATCGTCTTCTAATCCAGCTATCCAATTGTTTAAAGATGGAAAGTGTCGAAAACCACTTTATTCATAATGATTCCGTTGATTCATTTCTTTCTTCAGTGCTTAAGGCATATGGCAAGCAAAGCGGCTGGCCATTTCTTGGATCATAAATAATATCGCTTTTTATACCGAATATATTTTCCAACACATTCTGTGTCATGACTTCTTTAGGTGTGCCTGTTTTTACGACATGACCGTCCTTTATGCCGATGATATGATGAGCATATCGGCTGGCGTGGTTTAAATCATGAACAACCATGACAACCGTCCGCTTTTCCTCTCGATGCATCTTTTGAAGTACATTTAACACTTCAAGCTGATGAGCCATGTCTAAAAAGGTCGTCGGTTCGTCTAAAAAAAGAACTTCGGTATCTTGGGCAAGTGCCATCGCAATCCAAGCGCGCTGCCTCTGGCCGCCTGAAAGTTGATCAATAGGCCGCAATGCAAAATCATACATCCCTGTCATCTCAATCGCCCAATGAATCATTTTTTTATCGCCTTTCGTTAGTGAACCAAACCCATTTTGATGAGGTGCACGCCCGTAAGTGACAAGCTCCGCAACTGTGAGACCTTCTGGTGCAATTGGGTTTTGCGGCAGAATTGCGAGTGTTTTAGCCACCTCTTTGGTTGACTGTTTATATATTTGCTTCCCGTCTAGATAGACATGACCACTTTTTGGCTTTAACAATCGCGCCATGGCTTTTAAGATCGTCGATTTCCCTGAACCATTCGCTCCGACAAGCGCAGTCATTTTTCCCCTCGGAATGGAAATATCCAGGCCTTTTACAATAATTTTTTCATGATAGCCAATAGACAAGGCTTCGGTTTTTAACACGCTATTTCCCCCTCGTTTGTAACACCATTACTCACCTAAATGCTCAATAATGGCTTCGACTCCAGCTACTTGTCCTAGGAAGAAAGTGTCACCCACAAGCGTATCAACGACATACACTTGATGATTTTCAACCGCATTCAATCCTTGCCACACTGGGTTTTCCTGCCACACGTTAATTAAACCCAGCTTATCTTCAGCATTCATTTTACGCCGATTTTCTGCAATAAATATATGATCTGGAGCAAGTGTAGTTAATGCTTCAATACCGATTCGTCCATTTTCTGCTCTCGGTAGACCTTCTGGTGCAGTTAACCCAATTTCTTCATAATAGACAGGAAACTCATCAGGATGCATAACCGTAAAGTCTTTACCATTTGAAATCAAAAATAGCACTGTGTCGTTTGAATGAGCTTCTGCTACAGATTTGGCTTGCGTCACTTTTTGATCAAACGTAGCAAGAATTTCTTCTGCTTTTTCTTCTTTCCCTACAAGTTCAGCAACTTGTTGCAGTCGAGAGCGAACGCCGCTTGAAAAATCAATGACAGCCGTAGGAGCGATCGCTTCGAAAGTATCATATTTTTCTACCTTTCTACTTTCACTACTCATCAGCATGACGTCCGGAGCCTTAGCAACAATGGTTTCCATGTTTACTTTTCCACCTAAATCTGTGATGTCTTTTCCTTCAGCATATTCAGCAAAAATTTCCGATCGCTGTTTCGTACTTACTCCCTCTGACACAATGGGCGTTTCATCCAATGCCAGTAAGTAATCCGTAATCATAATATCAACACTGGCAATACGTTGTGGCTTTTCTTCCAAGGTTAATTCACCTTTTACATGCGAAATGGTTCTTGGAAAGGCTGATTTATTTTCATCCGAAGACTTCTCATCACTGTCGCCAGCGTTAACATTCTCTTGATCAGCCGCTACGTTTTCTTCATTCATAGATTCACCTGCGACTGCTTGAGGATCATTGCTTCCACATCCGGTGAGCAAGCCTATTGCAACAATCAAAATAAACCATATTTTTTCTTTCATGTAAAATTACCCCACTTTATATTTTTATCTTGTTCGCATTAACAAAAATAGAAAATATGGTGCACCTAACATCGAAATCACCACACCCACGGGGATTTCTGTATTCTCCATCACCGTCCGCGCGATCGTATCTGACGTTAAAACAATAAGTGCACCGACACAAGCTGTTAAAGGTAACATGCCTTGATGCTGTGGACCGACCATGCGCCTGGCAATATGAGGACCTAAGAGCCCAATAAAGCCAATTCCACCCCCAATTGCGACACTTGCCGCTGCAAGTCCCACGGCAGCTCCGAGCAAAACCAGCCGCTCTTTTTCAATCCGTACCCCAAGACTGCTTGCCGTATGCTCGTGCAAGTTCAACAAATTTAATGTCTGAGACTTGAAATAAACATATGGCAGCAAGATGACGAGCCACGGAAGCAACGCAAGGACAAATGTCCAATTGGAACCCCATAGATCCCCCATTTGCCAAGTAACAACAAATTCTAGATTTCTCGGATCAAGTTTCAGAGTAAGGATAATAGTAATCGCACTGATACCCGCAGCCACTGCGATCCCGACTAACAGCAATCGGGTCGGCGCAATTCCCCGCGACTTTTTATAACTTAACAAGTATATTAATAGTGCAGTACAGCCAGCGCCGACAAGTGCAAGAAACGGCATCAGAAAAATGGATTGCTGGGAAGGAGAACCGACTAAAGCCACATAAAGTAATACCGCTAACCCTGCGCCTGCATTAATGCCAAGAATACCCGGATCTGATAAATCATTTCTGGATATTCCTTGCAGAATCGCTCCTGAGACCGCAAGTCCTGCACCAACTAGAACAGCAATCACCATACGTGGAAGCCTTAATTTAAATAAAACGAGCCCTTGTTGCTCTGTTCCTTCGCCCATCAATGTGTTCGCGACGTCAAGTGGAGATAGCTGAAATGTTCCAGAGTTTAAGCTAATGACGAATGATAGGATTACTAGCAGAAAAACGATAATCGTTACTTTCAAACTATATAATCGACGTTTATTTTGGAAAAGATCCTGTGCTTCTTTCATTACAATACATTCCTTTCTTTCCGGGCTAAATATAAAAAGAAAGGAACACCAAGCACAGCGATAATTGATCCTAAGGGCGTTTCATACGGCATATTAATCGTTTTTGCACCTAGATCAGCAATAACAACCAACAACGCGCCAACCATTGCCGAACAAGGTATAATCCAACGATAATCAACACCGACTAAAAACCTTATAATATGCGGAACGATTAATCCAATAAAACCTACTCCGCCTACAGTAGATACAGCTGCACCTGAAAGAATAAGAACAATCATTGTACCGATCGCTTTAATCCGCTTCGTCCTTTGCCCCAATCCTGTTGCTACATCTTCCCCGAGACTCAAAATGGTGATATATCGAGAAATTAACATTGCGACGATCATGCCGCCAATCATCCACGGTGCCATGACAGAAACTTGAAACCATTCTGCTGTAGACACTCCTCCGGCTGACCAAAAAGCTAGATCATACGTCATTTGAAAAATTAATGTCAGTGCCTGAGTCATTCCCGACAACAACGAGCTAATTACAGCACCTGCAAGCACAAGCTTAACTGGCGATAGACCGCCTTTTGAAAAAGATGCAACTCCATAGACGAGACCGGCACCGAGACCAGCGCCAATAAAAGAGAAAAAAATTAAAGCCTCGAATGGAAGATCTGGAAAAAAAGCAAAAACGATAACAAGAACAAAACCTGCTCCTGCATTTACACCTAACAAACCAGGATCAGCTAAACCATTTCTAGTCATCCCTTGCATAATAGCACCAGCAACTGCAAAACCTGCTCCCACAAGTGCTCCAGCTAAAACTCTAGGCAAGCGGATATTGTGAATGATTTGATGTTCCTCATTTGCTGGAGAAAATGATGCAAAAGCATCCCAAATCGTTGACCAGCTAATTTCACGCACACCGACCATCATAGCAATCACCATAATCAACAAGAGTGCAATGGCACCTAGTAATAAAATGACCGATGCCGCAACTGGCCTTGACCTCCCCGTCACATCTGTCTTTTTCTCTGTTAAAACCTGTTCTTTCATTTGCATATTTGCCATTCACATATATCCTTTCATCACACATGCGCCCTTTGTGTAAAACGACAATTCATCTTGCCAGAACCTTTTAATAATGATAATTATTTTCATTTAGATGATCTCAGAATATTGCTTTTAGAGAAATGGACAATTCTCTAATTTTATTTGACACTTTTCCAAGTGCGCCAGGTTAGAGTAGACTTCTTAATTCACGCAACAAATATACATGCCCAGTTGCGGAGTAAGTTAGATACGGCTCTGTCGGGAATATGTGAACGGTTCCGGGAAAAAAGGCTTTCACGTCATCAATGACTTCCTCATAGGCCTCATCTGCAAATAATAAGAGATGATCACTAGGGTAATCTTTGATATGCCAAAAGGTGTCTAAGTTAATGACAGTACGATTTAACAAAGTCGAAGGAGGCATTAATTGCAAATCTGTGTATAAAACACTTGATACTTTTCTACGCTTCTCGCCAAATACTCTCATCCCACTACTACTAATACTAGCAGCCGAAATGGTCTTTCCAGCCATTGATTCTGCTAACGTTTTTTTTAGTGCATCAACCGTTTCCTCATATATTTTAATCCACGAGGCTGCTGCTACTTCTACAGAAAATAACTGAGCAAACTCGATAAACTGCTGCTTCCAGTTCTGCTTCTTCTCAGAAAGAAGCTGTGTTGGTGAGATTTGACATAGATCTTTGTAATCCCGGTGTATAGCATCCGTCCCAATAATTAAATCAGGTGCGAGGCGCTGAATTTCACTCAACTTAAAGTTTAACTTTGGAATGGAACGCAGGAGACTTTGATGGTGCTCTTTATGGCCTGGCAATGTAAAAATGTCATGATATCCACCACTTAGCAGTAAATAATCACTGACCAATGCTGGAGAGAGAACGAGTACCTTTTTCTTTAAGGCATCTCGATATTGCCTGGGCGCCATTCCGATTATTTTTTTAAAGACCCTCTGAAAATAATACTCATCCTCGTAACCAACAGCTTTAGCGATGTCCTCCATTACCAATTCTGTTGTAAACAATATTTTTTTGGATTCAAATATTCTTAAAAAGGTTAAGTACTGTAAAGGGGACATTCCGATATATCTTTTAAATGAAGCATAAAAAGCAGAAACACTGAGTCCAGCCTGTTGTGCAAGATCAGCCATTTGTATTTTTTCTGACAAATGCTTTTGCATATATTTTTGCACGGTAAAAACTGATTTTTTCACAGAGGTGGCGTGATCTTTTAGATCTTTTGTCACTTCTTTTTGTTGTAGTTCAGCCATCGTCCATATTTTTTTTAATGTTTCTTCCGCGATTTGGCTATTTGTGGAATTTATTTCGATTATAGTTTGAAAGAGCATTTTCATCATAGATGAGCCTTTGTAAACTGCAATCTTCTCTAATTTGTCATAATTCACCAATCGCCATTGCTCATGACGCCATTGTAGAGCTCCATAGTGAAATGACACGATATACCCTTGAACCTGATAAGATAAAAGTTGAACAAAAGCAGCTTGCATATGTGCTGCTGGTATATGTACAAGACAATCTTTCTCCACCTTTATATGCATATCATTAACCTTAAGAGCCAACCGACCTTCTATCACATAAATGAGTAAGTGCTCACCTTGACCTTTTTGTAATTGAGATATTGGTATTGACACAATGATTGGCTCGAGTGAAGCCTGCTTTACTTTGAAAACAACATTATTCATACTCTCTTTTCCATTCATAGATGAAGGATCTTCCCTTCTTTTCTTTAAATGATAATGATTATCATTGTAAATTAAAAATAGCATTTGAGCAAGTCGTTCCTAAAAGATGCATAAGCGTACAAATGTAATGCACAGAATGTTTCGTCATTAAAATGAGAAATGTGGCACATTTTTATTCCCCCTCTGTTGCTACCGTCCTTTTAGGTCGTAAAGGATATTGACTTGTTTATCCTCTCATCAAATGAAGTTTAATGTTCATCAGAGATTTTGCCTCAGATTTCCTGGTCATTCTCACTCCCTTAACTTAAGGGATACACTAGCTCCCAAGTGCACCATTCGGCTTTTTACGTATGCCAAAAAAAAAAAAACACAAATTTTCCAGGTGAATGGAAATTTTGTGTTTTTTGTTATATATATCCACCAAATCATATTGTATGTATTGGTGGAGACGGCGGGAGTCGAACCCGCGTCCAGAGATAACGATACTTTAGCTTCTACGAGCGTAGTCGCTATATTGATCATTCGCAACCTGTTCAGCCTAACGACAGGCTTCCCAGGAGCTAGTCTGATTAGTCTCTTCCCTCGTCCTCAGACGGCGAACTTAGGCGTAGCCCACTTCATTTGAGTCCCTGATCCTACCACATGGGCGATGGAGGGAGGAACCGCAAAAGCGCTACTTATGCAGCTGCTAGTGCGAAATTGTCTTCTTGTTTGCCAATTATAGGCGTTGGCCCGTTTAACGAGTGCGCCATCTCGGCTCGCCACTAAAGATCGACCTATCCCTGTCGAATCCGTAACGTCCCCATAGTTATTATAGGAGTACTACATCAAAGATTATAGCACATACGTACGATTTTGAAAAGGGGTAGGAACGAACAGGCGCTATTTAAGACATTTGTCTTTCCTTGAACGCCCGTTCGATATCTCTTTTTGCTTCTTTTCGTTTTAACGTTTCGCGCTTATCGTGCTGCTTCTTCCCTTTTGCTAACCCAAGCAACACTTTGGCATATCCATTTTTAATATAAAGCTTGAGTGGTACGAGTGCATATCCTTGTTGCTGTGCTGCACCAGTGAGCTGGTTGATCTGCTTTCTTCTTAACAATAACTTTCTTGTGCGCAATGGTTCATGGTTGTGAATATTACCTTGTTCATACGGGCTAATATGCATGTTGTGTAAAAACGCCTCGCCACTTTCGATCCGGGCAAACGAATCTTTAAGGTTGACGCGTCCGGCACGGATGGCTTTGATCTCCGTACCTTTTAAAACGAGGCCCGCTTCAAAGGTTTCTTCAACTGAATAATCGTGACGCGCTTTTTTATTTTGCGCCACTAAACTTCCTTCCCCTTTTGGCATCTCGCTTCCCCCTTTAGAGCAATAGCATCCCCTATTTATTTCTTCCGCTTTTTCCGTTTTTTCTTATTGGAAGGCGCTTCTTGGTAAAATGGCTTTTTGCCATTACGCTTTTTCTTGTTTGATTTTCCAGACGACTTTCCTTTTTCTTGCCCAGAAGAAATGGACACTTCTTTTTTATTTGAGCGGCGCTGTGGGTTTTTCTTTGGCTTCATATCCGCCATCTTAAAGTCAATGGCGCGTTCGTCGATATTCACCTGTAATACTTCAATGGTGACTTCGTCTCCAATGGTAAAGACATTGCCAGTCCGCTCACCGACCATCGACATATTCTTTTCAACAAACCGGTAATAATCATCCGTCAGATAGCTGACATGGACTAAGCCTTCGATCGTATTCGGAAGCTTAACGAACAAACCGAAGTTTGTCACGGATGAAATGACGCCGGTAAATGTCTCGCCAATTTTGTCTTCCATAAACTCAGCTTTTTTCAAGTCATCTGTTTCTCGTTCGGCATCGACAGCACGTCGTTCCATTTCTGACGTGTGTTTCGCAATGTCAGGTAATTTTTCATCCCAGCGCTGCTTCGTTTTCTCATCAAGCTTGTCTTGAATAAGATATGTTCGAATTAACCGGTGAACGATTAAGTCTGGGTACCGGCGAATCGGTGACGTAAAGTGGGTGTAAAACTCTGTCGACAAGCCGAAGTGCCCGACACTCTCTGGAGAATATTTCGCCTGCTGCATCGAACGCAGCATCATTGTTGAAATGATCGGTTCTTCTGGCGAATCTTGCACCGTTTCAATTAACGACTGCAACGAACGTGGATGAACGTCATTGGCGGAGCCTTTGACGCTATAGCCAAATGCAGTAATCATTTCAAAGAAGCGTTGTAATTTGTCTGGATCAGGGTCTTCGTGTATACGATAAATAAAAGGAACGTCGAGCCAATGGAAATGCTCAGCAACGGTTTCATTCGCTGCAAGCATAAATTCTTCAATGATTTTTTCTGCGATTGAACGCTCCCGAAGAATGACATCGATCGGCTTTCCTTCGTCGTCTACGAGCACCTTTGCTTCCTTGAAGTCAAAATCAATCGCACCTCTGCTCATTCGCTTATTCCGTAAAACGAGAGCGAGCTCTTCCATCTGTCTAAACATTGGTACAAGGGCATCATACTTTTTTATCAGTGCTTCATCCTGATGGACGAGAATATCCCTAACATCGCTATACGTCATTCGTTCACTTGTGCGAATCACGCTTTGAAAAATGCGATGGTCGACAACATCTCCACTCGAGTCGATTTCCATTTCACACGACAACGTTAAACGATCGACTTGTGGGTTTAAAGAGCAAATGCCGTTGGACAATCGATGAGGAATCATCGGAATAACGCGATCAACGAGATAGACACTCGTTCCTCGCTCAAGCGCCTCTTTATCAATTGGGCTTTTTTCTGTCACGTAATAGCTGACATCAGCAATATGAACACCGAGTAAAAAGTTACCATTATCGAGTTTTTTTACACCAACCGCATCATCCAAATCCTTTGCATCTGCCCCATCAATGGTCACAATCGTTTCGTCTCGCAAGTCTTCTCGATGTTCTATTTCATCTTTAGAGATTTTTTCAGGGGTATCAGCCGCCTGCTGCAAGACCTCATCAGGGAAATCGATTGGAATGCCATTTTTATGGATAATAGAAAGAATATCGATCCCAGGGTCATTTTTATGCCCGAGAATTTCAACAACCTTTCCCTCTGCACTCATGCGTCGTTCCGGATAGCTCGTCAATTCAACAACGACTTTATGACCTTCAACCGCGCCAGCTGATTGTTCTTTAGGAATAAAGATATCCGTGGAGATTTTCTTATTGTCTGGTTCGACAAATCCAAAGCCCTTGCTGGCGACATATGTGCCGACGACGCGTGTAATCCCACGCGTTAGAATTCGGACAACGGTCCCTTCGCGGTTGTTTTTTGTTTCGCGTGAACTAAGCCTTACGAGCACCTCATCGCCATGCATAGCACTCTTTAAATCGGTTGGCGGAATAAAAACATCCTCTTCGCCATCATCAGTCACTAAAAAGGCGAAGCCGCGTGCGTGCGCGCTGATGATGCCTTTCACTAAATTCATTTTTTCTGGAAGCCCGTATCGATGACTCCTCGTTCTTACGACAAGGCCTCTATTTTCAAGATCGACAAGGGCTTGAACAAATGTTTTAAACGATTCTGCATCGTCTATTTCAAACGCTTCTTCAAGCTCCTTGACTGTTAATGGCTTATAAGCCTCTTCTTCCATAAATTGCAGCAGTGATTGCTGATAGGTTTGATCATCGTTCGACATCGTTAACTACTCCTTTGCCGGATTTAACATCCGTCAATTGCTTGTTTTACTTTAGCTTTCCCAATTCAGCCCTTGAAGAAACGCATAAATATCTTCATGGAGCTGATCTTTTTCCGGACCGAACGTGATCGCATGCCCTGATTTTTCATACCATTGCAAGTGCTTCTCTTCTGAGGAAATGTTTTTATATATCATCGTCGCCGAATCAGTGTTAATCATTTTATCTAAGCGTCCCTGGGCGATCATCGTTGGAGCATACACCAAATCCAGTTGTTCTCCAATTCCATCGATCAGCTTCTTTGAGCGTTCAAGGACGGTAAATGGCTCTTTTTCCAGTGCACTAAGCTCCTCAGCCACTTGCTCTTCATTCTTTCCTTCCAACTGTTTGATTTCCTTGGCACGCGCCATCATCCCCGCCTTTAAGCGGTCCTGATGATCTGCGATTGTAGGGGCACACATTGGAATGGCACCGACGACCTCGGCTTCAGTAGCTAATTTTAATGAAAAAACTCCACCTAATGACAAGCCACAGACGGCAATCTTGGAGTGTCCAAGGCTTTTTAAATGCTCATAACCTTTTAAAACATCATCCCACCAATCTTCTGGGCCGGTATGTAATAATTCTTCAATTGGCACGCCATGACCTGCATAAATGGGGGCATGACACGTATAACCATTTTTCTCTAAAAAACGTCCAAGCATGCGCACATCACCGGAATGTCCTGTAAATCCATGCAGCAACAAAACCGCTCGATCTCCACCTTGAAAAGTAAATGGCTTCGGTTGTACGACTTTCATTATATTAATCGCTCCTCAATTGTATTAAATCTGCACAAAAATAAAACAGCGAGCAGCAGCTGCCACTCCCTGTTTAGTTTATCTTACACATTAAAATAAGCAACCGCAATCGTAAGTATGAAAAACAAAACTGCAAAAACAATCGTCAATTTATGCAGTATGGCCTCCATGCCACGTGCTTTCTGCTTACCGAACAATTGCTCCGCACCACCAGAAATGGCCCCTGAAAGACCAGAGCTTTTTCCAGGCTGTAAAAGTACAAGCGCAATAATCGCGATACTCACGACCACTAGCAATGAAACGACTAGAGCATGCATATGAGTGAACCTCCTAATGTCCCGCCAGTTTTCTAAAACAAATGTATCATAAGTTCGTTTCGAGAACAAGCACAGCTTGTTCTGACGACCGTCCATCCCTGGCTTACAAATTGAAAGCCCCTCGTAATAGAGGGGCTTCTACGACATTATTTTTTAATGTTGTAAAACGCGTCAATGCCTGCGTAGCGACTTGTAAAGGCAAGATGATCCTCGATACGAAGGAGCTGGTTGTATTTGGCAACGCGATCCGTTCTCGAAGGTGCACCTGTCTTAATTTGTCCAGCATTTGTTGCAACGGCAATGTCAGCGATTGTGCTGTCCTCGGTTTCACCGGAACGGTGAGAAATGACAGCCGTGTAGCCAGCACGTTTTGCCATTTCAATTGCGTCAAAGGTTTCTGTTAACGTACCGATCTGATTCACTTTAATTAAGATCGAGTTTCCAATCCCTTTCTCGATTCCTTCAGAGAGCTTTTCTGTGTTTGTTACGAACAAGTCGTCACCGACAAGCTGTACTTTTTCACCGAGACGCTCTGTTAAAAGCTTGAAGCCATCCCAGTCGTTTTCGTCTAAGCCATCTTCAATCGAAATAATAGGGTACTTCTCACATAGAGAAGCGAGGTAATCGACCATTTCCGCTGACGTTTTCGATACGCCTTCACCGGATAGCTGGTACTTGCCGTCTTTATACATTTCTGAAGCGGCAACGTCCATAGCAAGGTAAATTTGTTCGCCAGGTGTATAACCGGCTTTCTCAACAGCTTCAATGATGGTTTGCAATGCTTCTTCATTGGAACCGAGGTTAGGAGCAAACCCACCTTCATCACCTACAGCTGTGTTGTAACCTTTTTCTTTAAGAACACCTTTTAAGGCGTGGAAGATTTCAGCGCCCATTTGCAATCCGTGCTTAAAGCTTTCAGCACCGACAGGCATGACCATAAACTCTTGAATGTCTACGTTGTTGTCAGCGTGCTCTCCGCCATTAATGATGTTCATCATTGGCACAGGCAGTGTTTTTGCGTTGAATCCTCCAAGGTATTGATACAACGGAATTTCAAGGAAATCGGCAGCGGCATGAGCAGCAGCCATTGAAACGCCAAGAATTGCGTTAGCACCAAGATTTCCTTTGTTATCTGTTCCATCAAGGTCGATTAATGCTTCGTCAATTGCTACTTGGTCTAATACGTCAAAGCCTGCAAGCTCTGGAGCAATTTTTTCGTTAACGTTGCTGACGGCTTTTAGAACACCTTTACCAAGGAAACGATCTTTATCGCCATCACGCAATTCAACGGCTTCATATTCACCAGTGGAAGCGCCGCTTGGTACGAGGGCGCGTCCAAAAGCACCAGATTCTGTATGCACTTCTACTTCAACGGTTGGGTTACCGCGCGAGTCAAGTACCTCGCGAGCAAATACATCAATAATTAAGGACATCTGTGTCCCTCCTCTTTATCATAAGTTTCATGTGTATTCAGAAGTGTTGCTGACGGCTGAAAAGGTCAGGAGCGTCCTCCGACGTTTTTCCGTTAGCATTCACTTCTTAACTTTCGTTCTGAATCAAGGATTCTCCTGTCATTTCTTTCGGTTTTTCGATTCCCATCACTTCAAGCATCGTTGGCATTAAGTCACCAAGCTTACCGCCTTCTTTTAAGGTGTGGTTTGCTTGAGTCAAAATAAGAGGCACTGGATTCGTCGTATGAGCTGTCATCGGCTGATCGTCAACCGTGATGACCTCATCAGAATTTCCATGATCCGCTGTGATCAGCGCCACACCATCTTTTTCGACAATTTTATCAACGACTTCACCAAGACATTCGTCAACAGCTTCAACCGCTTTGATCGTCGGCTCTAATTTACCTGAGTGACCGACCATGTCTGGATTAGCAAAGTTTAAGATAATCGCATCGAACTCATCACGATCCAGCGCTTCTAAAAGTGCATCCTTAACCTCATATGCACTCATTTCCGGCTTTAGATCGTACGTAGCCACTTGTGGTGAATCGATTAAAATTCTTTCTTCGCCTTCAAACGGTGCTTCTCTGCCACCACTGAAGAAGAAAGTCACGTGCGGATACTTTTCAGTCTCAGCGATACGAAGCTGCTTCTTCCCTGCCTGAGAAAGCACTTCTCCCATCGTATTGTCCAAATTCACCGGTTTAAAGGCAACATAGCCGTCAACCGTTTCACTGAATTGGGTGAGACAAACGAAATAGAGATTCTTTGGCGCTGCCTCGCCTCGGTCAAATTCACGAAAATCTTCATTCGTAAAGGCGCGTGAAATCTGAATGGCGCGGTCCGGCCGAAAGTTGTAGAAAATGACGGCATCATCGTCTTGAATCGTCGCTGTCGGCTCTCCATCCTTCGTGATGACAGAAGGAAGGACAAACTCATCATAAATCTCTTGTTCATAATGATCTTTAACGCACGCTTCAGCGGATTCATAGGCAGGACCTTCGCCATACACCATCGAACGATACGATTTCTCAACGCGATCCCAGCGATTATCTCGATCCATAGCGTAATAACGTCCTGAGATCGTAGCGATTTCGCCAACACCATACTCAGCCATTTTTTCCTTCAGCTCAGCAATAAACTTTTCTGCCGACTGCGGTGCTACATCACGACCGTCGAGGAAGCCATGAATATAGATTTTTTTCAAGCCCTTTTCACTAGCATATTTTAAGATCGCATAGAGGTGGTGAATGTGGCTATGAATACCTCCATCAGACAACAAACCAAAAATATGAAGCGCGCGGCTGTCTTTTTCAAGCACGTGGTTAACCGCACCTTGAATGGTCTCATTCTCGTAGAAGTCGCCTTCCCGAATCGACTTGTTCACCCGAGTCAAGCTCTGATAAACGATTCGTCCTGCACCGATATTCAAGTGACCAACCTCAGAGTTCCCCATTTGGCCATCCGGTAATCCAACGGCTTCACCGCAGGCGGTTAACGTCGTATGAGGATAGTTTGACCAATAACGGTCAAAATTGGGCTTTTTCGCCTGAGCGACAGCATTCCCTTTGACCTCATCTCGACAAGCAAAGCCGTCCAGGATGATTAGCGCCACTGGTTTTTTAGCCATTGGAGGACGCCTCCAACAAGGCAATAAACGAATCTTGTTCAAGGCTAGCGCCGCCTACGAGGGCACCGTCAATGTCGGAGGCAGCCATATATTCTGCAATGTTACCTGGCTTGACGCTACCTCCGTACTGAATGCGTAGCTTTTCTGAGGCCTCTTGACCGAATTGGTCGAGAACAACGTGACGAATCGCAGTGCATACCTCGTTGGCATCATCAGCAGTTGACGATTTCCCTGTACCAATCGCCCAAATCGGCTCATATGCGATGACAACTTGCTCTGCTTGCTCAGGAGTCAATCCTTCAAGCGCCTTCATCACTTGATCTTCGACGATGTCGTTCGTTTCGCCTGCTTCACGCTGCTCAAGCGTTTCACCTACACATACGATAGGTGTCAACTCATGCTTAAAGGCAGCATGGACTTTTTGGTTTACTGTTTCGTCTGTTTCAGCAAACATTTCTCTACGCTCAGAGTGACCGATGATCACGTATGTAACCCCTGCATCCTTCAAGGCGAGTGGACTTACTTCGCCTGTAAATGCCCCAGAGTCTTCAAAGTGCATCGTCTGAGCACCGATGTGAACAGTGCTGTTTTTCGTCTCTTCTACAAGGGCTGGAAGAAATAAGCTTGGTGAACATACAACTGCATCAACTTTTTCTTCGCTAGGCAGACGGTCTTTGATCGCTCCAATAAAATCAATTGACTCTTGTAATGTTTTATTCATCTTCCAGTTTCCTGCAATAATCGGTTTACGCATGCGCACTCACCTTCCTTTACTTATCGTTTAAAACTGAAACTCCTGGTAATTCTTTACCTTCCATAAACTCAAGCGAAGCGCCTCCACCTGTTGAGATGTGATCCATCTCCTCGGCTAAACCAAATTTTTCAACGGCTGCGGCTGAGTCACCACCACCGATAATCGTATACCCAGGTGCTGCGGCCATCGCTTCAGCGACTGCTCTCGTTCCGTTTGAGAACGTCTCCATTTCAAAAACACCCATTGGTCCATTCCAGATAATTAACTCTGATTTTGAAATGATATCGCTATAAAGCGCGCACGTTTCTTTACCGATATCCATCGCTTCCCAATCAGAAGGAATGTTATCAATTGAGACCAATTGCGTGTTTGCATCATTAGAGAAGTCGTCGCCTACTAAAGCATCCTTCGGCATATAGAAGTTGACACCATTTTTCTTTGCTTTCTCCATAAAGGATTTGGCAAGGTCAATTTTATCTTCTTCTAACAGTGATTTACCAATTTCGTGACCTAAAGCTTTCACGAAGGTATATGCTAAACCACCGCCGATGATTAGATTATCTACCTTGTCAAGCAAATGGTCAATGACGCCGATTTTGTCACGTACCTTTGCTCCACCGATAATCGCTGTAAATGGACGGTCTGGCTGCTGTAAAGCACTGCCTAGAACTTCCAATTCTTTTTCCATTAAGAAGCCTGCACACGCTGGCAAATATTCTGCCATCCCAACCGTCGATGCGTGAGCACGGTGAGCGGTACCGAATGCATCATTCACATAAACGTCTGCTAAATCAGCAAAAGCTTTGGCTAAGGCTTCATCATTTTTTTCCTCACCTGCTTCAAAGCGAACATTTTCGATCAGAAGGACATCCCCATCATTTAAGTGTTGAATGGCTTCATTGACCTCGTCACCAATCACATGATCCGTTTTGTATACAGGCTGATCTAATAAATCACTTAAACGTTTTGCAACAGGGTCCAACCGTAATTCTTCGACGACTTGACCTTTCGGACGGCCAAGGTGAGAGGCAAGGATGAGCTTTCCTCCTTGATCAAGAATGTACTGAATGGTAGGAAGCGCTGCACGAATACGCGTATCATCACTTACTGTACCTTCATTCAAAGGGACATTAAAATCAACTCGGCAAAATACGACCTTGCCTTGTAGCTGGATATCCTTTACGGACATTTTTCCCATTGTGTTCGTACCTCCTTTTTTCAAATCAACTTTTACATAGGAGAAAAGGGAAGGTCATTAAAAGTTTGACGGACAGTCCCGCCCTCTTCGTTGCCTCCCCTCATTTAATAAATTACAATCCTTTTGCAGCGATATATGCAGCAAGGTCAACGACACGGTGTGAATAACCGGATTCGTTGTCGTACCAAGAAATGACTTTAACCATTTGGTCTTCCATGACCATTGTAGATAGTGCATCAATTGTAGAAGATGCCGCGCTACCATTGTAGTCTTTAGAAACGAGTGGCTCATCACTGTATGCAAGTACACCTTTCAATGGGCCTTCCGCAGCTTCTTTAAATGCCGCATTCACTTCATCAACTGTTACATTTTTATCAACTTCAGCAACAAGGTCAACGAGTGATACGTTAGGTGTTGGAACACGCATCGCCATTCCGTTAAGCTTTCCGTTTAACTCAGGAAGTACGAGAGAAACCGCTTTTGCTGCACCTGTCGTCGTTGGAATGATGTTTTCAGCAGCTGCACGCGCACGACGGTAGTCTTTATGAGGCAAATCAAGAATTTGCTGATCATTTGTGTAAGAGTGAATTGTCGTCATCATGCCGCGCTTAATGCCAAATTTCTCATGGAGTACTTTTGCAAATGGAGCAAGACAGTTTGTCGTACAAGATGCATTAGAGATGACATCATGGTTTGCCGGGTCGTAATCCTCTTCGTTTACACCCATAACGACTGTAATGTCTTCTTCTTTTGCTGGAGCAGAGATAATGACTTTTTTCGCACCAGCTTCAAGGTGTTTTGCAGCATCTGCACGTTTAGTGAAAATACCAGTTGACTCAACGACGATGTCGACACCAAGTTTATCCCAGCCTAGTTGTGCAGGATCTCTTTCAGCAAGTACCTTAATCTCTTTGCCGTCAACGACAAGGTTGCCGTCTTTTGCAACTACCTCAGCTTCAAAAGTTCCGTGAACTGAGTCATATTGAAGCAAATGAGCTAACATCTCAGCATCAGTTAAATCATTTACAGCAACGATTTCGACCTCAGAATTCTTTAGTGCGGCACGAAATACATTTCGTCCAATTCGTCCAAAACCGTTAATTCCCACTTTAACTGTCATGATGTTTCCTCCTTAGAATTTTTAATATATGCATTAAAGGGATAACCCTCTAACGAACGCTTTTGCTGCACCCTCATCAGTAATTAAATGAGTGCGCTTTTGTTCCTTCATACAAGCCCGAATCGCCCTTGCCTTTGACGCGCCACCAGCAACAGCAATAATGGTTTCCACAGTGTGCAAGTCTTCGAGCTGAAGCCCGATGGTTTTCACCTTATGAATCACTTCACCATCATCGTTGTAATAAAACCCGAAAGCTTCACCGACAGCATTTTGTGCCTGGATATTTTCAAGGTCTTTAGGACTCGTTTTTCTCCGTCTTGCCATGCTTAAGGCATCCCCAATCCCGTGTACGACCATTGTCGCCGATTGAATTAAATCGAGCACTTCCTTCACGGCAGGTTCACGAACCATAGAGTCGAAAGCAGACTGACTTAACTGATCAGGAACATGAAGTAAGCGATATTCCCCTTGAGCCCGCTCCGCCATTTTGGCGCAAATGGTATTCGCTTGAATATCCACGTTTTCCCCAAGTCCACCGCGGGCAGGAACAAAAAGCTGCCGCTGACTTTTTCTGTTTTCCGGTGTCATCATCTCAGCGACTGCGGCCATCGTTGTACCACCAGTAACTGCGACAATATTGTTTGCCCCGAAAAAGCCTTTCATACACTGAACAGCTGCCCGCCCAAGCTCTTTTTTCACCCAAGGTATTTCATCACTGTCCCCAGGTACGACAACAACGCCTTCTAAATTGAGAGCCGACGCAAGCTGTGATTCCAAGTCTTTTAAACCAGAAATCTCCTTCATCGTATCCTCTAATGCAGTGATCAGAGGCTCTCCTTCTTCAGCGAGAACCATACCGTTGCTAAAAACATGAATGAGACCCTGCTCTTTTAAGAAATCTACTTCAGACCGAAGCGATCGCTCTGAGAGGCCAAGGCTCGTCGCAAGTGACCTCCGACCAATGGGCTGCATCACGCGGATGTATTGAAGAATTTGATACCTTCGTCGCAACACAAGCATCATATCTGGCAAGAGCTTTTGCTGCAGATCAACGAGCGTACGAAATTGCATGCCTTAAATCTCCTTTTTACCACCGGGTCAAAAAACGTCCCGTGTAGTCAGAATGCGTCCCAGGCGACGCAAAATGAAAGAAACAAAAAATCTTGTTTCATCCTCATTGTAGCAGTTCATACAAAGTTCGACAACTTAAACATGCAAAATGTCTGATATTTATAAATTTGATAGCGTTTCCATATAGGAATTCATGCTTATTGTTCTTTCAAAAGACGTTCGACGTCATCCCAAGATATGCTTCCTTTTGCAATGATGTGTCCATGGCTAACAAGCACGGGAATTTCCAAATGAAATTTTTCAAGCAGACGGTCATCGTCTTCAATATTGATTTTAGAAAGCTTAAATTCGTACTCTTGTTGTAGAATTGACAACATCGCTTCAGCATCTTCGCAAAGCCCGCAAGCTGGACGCGTATATAAGATGAGCTCTTTCATGTTATTCTCTCCTCATTTAACAAACTTAGCCAAGAAGTCCCCATCCTCAATAAATCGTAAAGTCATACCTCATGAGCAGGCGGGTAATGAACTGGCTTTCGGTCAAGCACTCATGTTACTTCGCCGTGAAAGTGAGAAGCTCCCGCCTTAAGCGAAGCTAAGAGACTTGAGTGGTTCACCATAGTCTCTACATCCATTTTGCTTTATACTAATAAAAGGTCCTATATTTTATTTCGTTTAAGAGGTGTTTACGGTGAATCATCAACTATTTTCTGTCGATTATTTTGTCGATAGCTTTACAGCACACGCTGAGAAACATCATGAGATGCGTACTCAGGACGCCATCAACGCATATTATCGTTCTGTCGTGTCGACGTTAGTGCAAGATCGACTAACGAAAAACTCGGAAATAATGCGCCGCTTGAGAAACTTAGACGAAGCGTACACGCAATTTTTTCAGTCCAACTAAGGATACAATACAGTGCTGCTCATGTAAAAGCTTCCCCCTGACAATATACTAAGGGGGAATGCGCTGAAAAATTATGAAATAGTTTAAATTCTATTGACAAGGAAGCAGATTTCTTATATGATAGTGGCTGTCTTGAAATTAACATGCGCTCGTAGCTCAGTTGGATAGAGCGGTGGTTTCCGGTACCACGTCTGCCGGGGGTTCGAATCCCTCCGAGCGCGTCATAAAAAGTCTTTCATTGGCAAATTTGTCGATGAAGGGCTTTTTTTATTGAACGATTGTCGGGTTGCAGTCTAACTTACCATCCGGTTACTATTGATTTATTTTGCTCACGAGTAATTTGAACAAGAATCATGCTCCTATTTCTTGTTTGCACGCACAACCATTTGAATCTGTTGAACTTCATCTCAAGAAGCGGTACGCTACGTTAGGAAATTCGCATTGAAAGAGGCGGGGGATCGTAAACGATATAAAAATTGTGAAAGCCGATGGTCATTTAGTTGGTGGCAGAGTAACTATTAGCTCTTATATCAGGTGATCGTGTAGCTTTCAATGTCGATAACAAAAAGTTTAATCCTCCTCCAGCGCTTCAACCTCAACTTTGAGCGAAGTGTTTAGATCAACATTAATAAAACGATGCACGTCATGAAAAATCGCCATTGCATACATATCTTTATTTAATACTTGTAATGAATAGCCTGAGAAATGACTTTGAATTTTTTGAAGTGTTTCTTCAGTAACTCGTTCCGTAGGGATTTGTTCTGTAAATTCCATCGTGTATATTTCGGCTGGGTTTATATCCAAAATATTTATCTCTTCCGTTGTATGACTGTACGCACGGCCAAGCAGCTCCTGTAAAAATGGTGGGTATTCCAAAGCATAATGCAGATCTTTTTTAGCAACTTTCAATTGTTGCAACAGAGCCTCATCAAATGCATAATCGAACCGAATTGTCATCTGATTCGCTTCATCGATATCGATCGCCATTTTTTCTAATGAAAAATGGGTTGCATTCAACTTGCTTTCGATCGTTTCCCTATTTATTGGCTTTGATGTTTCCAATGAGACTTCGCGACGTGGTTCATCGTTTATAGACACTTGCTCCAATGTGTTTTTATCTTCATTCAATGTTTCTTGTTTAGTCTGCTCACCGTCTAGTGTAATTTCCTCACTCGGAGAACACCCAGCAAAAAATAAAGCTAGAACGACTATTCGTAAATTTCTCATAAAGAAGAACACCCCAAAGTCATTACAATTTTTCTTTTGCTGCAGTTGCTCCAATTGTCCATTCTCCATATACTTGATTTCTTTCAACTTCACGCCCATCTTGATAGCGAATTTCCCAGCCTGCTGTCTTCACGATCATTTGACCATACTCTAATAAATATGTTGAATGGCTTGGGATTACAAAATGTACCGAAGTCCGAGTACGATCCGATTCCCCTAACTCAATTAACGGCTCGGCTCCTACCTCTTTAACCATTGCAGCAAAACTAGCTGCAGAGGACACGTTTGCTTCAGTAGACAAGGTATCAGTCACTTGAAAGGTTGCGATGCCGGATTCGCTTGTATTGTTGCTATACTCATGCTGTAGCGACATGTGTGGCTCAATATCTTTCGTCACCAGCTCGTAAACCCAGCCCTCATCCCGCTCACTTACATCATGATTGTCTGTTGAAGAAGCGGTTGTCACGGAAAGCAGACCTACGACGAAGACTATAGCAGTAAACACCTTTAGTTTGAATACATTCTTCATAGAACACTCCTTTTTATGAATAAACTGTACCATCCCAGAAGTTCCTAATCAATTCCTTTTGCACTTATCTATAATTTACGAACCATATATCCTCAATGGTGTAAATGATCTTTTCACTTTATCACACATCAGATCATTCGACAGTGACTATTTTGCATACTCCAAAAACGCAGTTATTAAGATTGTTTATAAAGAAGTGCCGCAGGGAAGAATGAATAAGGGCATCGCAAGTAGAATACATGTTACAATAGGTGAAAAGGATAGCAAGCAAATCGTTTGACCTTTTTTGACCTAATGAGTATGATAGGTGTACATAAGTAATATCACTTGAACTAAGGAGGAAATGAAACCATGAATCTCATCCCAACCGTTATAGAACAAACAAACCGTGGTGAACGTGCCTACGACATTTACTCACGCTTGTTAAAGGATCGTATTATTATGCTCGGCAGCGGCATTGACGATAATGTTGCAAACTCAATTGTTGCCCAGCTCCTTTTCCTGCAAGCAGAAGATCCGGACAAAGACATCTCACTCTACATTAACTCTCCAGGTGGTTCCATTTCTGCGGGCATGGCCATTTACGACACGATGCAATTCATCAAGCCAGACGTATCGACGATCTGTACGGGAATGGCTGCATCGATGGGTGCCTTCCTTCTAGCCGCCGGTGCAAAAGGGAAACGCTTCGCCCTGCCAAACAGTGAAGTGATGATTCACCAGCCGCTTGGAGGCACACAAGGTCAAGCCTCTGATATTGAAATTCATGCGAAGCGAATTATTAAAATGCGTGAAAACCTAAATAAAATTCTTGCTGAACGTACGGGGCAACCGATCGAGACGATCGAAAGAGACACGGACCGTGATAACTTTATGTCTGCCGAAGACGCAGTTCAATATGGTTTGATTGACGAAGTCATGAATCGCAAATAATTAACGTAAGTAAACAACCAGCGCCAATAAGAGCGCTGGTTGTTTTTCTTTCTGTTCTAGGCAACTTCTTCTCTTTGAACGAAGGCAGCGAGAGCGTTGATTGCTTCCTCCTCATCCCTTCCATCTGCTGAAATGATGATGTCTTGATCGGCTCCTACGGCTAGGCTCATGAGCCCCATGATGCTTTTCGCATTCACTTTCTTTGAACCTTTTTGTAAATAAATATCTGAAATAAATCGATTCGCCTCTTGAACAAATATAGCTGCTGGCCTTGCACGCAAACCTGTTTTCAACTGTACAGTCACTTGCTTCTCTGTCATATCATTTCTCCTCCTCGATATCTTTGAAAGCGCTTTTATTTTTTCGTGATATGCAACCGGAAGAAAAAAGCTTGCTTCCTCCGGCCGATTTCTTAGATGTGTATGCTTACACTTGCTCGGGTGATTCACCTCGACGCAACTTTTCAGCAAAATCATCAATCTTTTTTAGGCGATGATTAATTCCTGACTTACTAATTGTTCCATTCGTCGTCATCTCGCCAAGTTCCTTCAAAGAAACGTCTTGATATTTCACCCGTAACTCTGCAATTTCGCGAAGCTTTTCTGGAAGTGCTTGGAGACCAACGCTTTCTTCAATATAACGTATATTTTCTACTTGACGCAAGGCTGCCCCAATCGTTTTATTCAAATTGGCTGTTTCACAATTGACAAGACGATTGACCGAATTTCTCATGTCTCTCACAATGCGCACATCTTCAAAATGTAATAACGCTTGATGAGCGCCAATCAATGTCAAAAAGTTAGAGATTTTTTCTCCCTCTTTTAAGTATACAATAAAGCCCTTTTTCCGTTCCAGCGCTTTAGCATTTAAGGAGAACTCATTCATTAATTGCAGCAATGACTCATTATGAGATTCATATTGCGAAAAAACTTCTAAGTGGTATGAAGAGGTTTCCGGGTTATTGACGGAGCCTCCTGCGAGAAAAGCACCACGTAAGTATGCTGTCTGACAACATTCATTTTTAAGCGATGACGAGGAATTTGCTGCCGGAAAGAAAAAGGCGGCTCAATAATGCCGAGATCTTGTAAAATCTCAGACGCTTTTTCCTGCAAACGAACAATATAAACGTTATTTTTTTTCAAGCGCATCTTTTTTCGCACGAGCAGCTTCATCTCGATGTCATCGTAGTTGCGCTTCAGCAATGTATAAATTCTTCGTGCAATCGCCGCATTTTCAGTTTGCACATCTAAAGTGATGTGTTGATTTGTAAGCGATATCGACCCATTCATACGAATCAACGCCGATAGCTCGGCCCGTTCACAGCATGGGTCTGAAACCCACTGTGTCAGTTCTTTTTTTATAATTGCAGCAAATGACACAGCCGTTCACCCCTTTTGTATTTACCTTTGGTACAATCCTTTAGCCTCTTGGCCAGCTAAGCGGCTGATAATCCCTGCAATTTGCGCCGTATCATGACGAACCGCTCCACTATGAAGTTCAACAAAGTTCCCTTTAATTAATTGAACGCCGAGAGATAAAAGCAGATCTTCGTCAAATTGCACCGGCTCCGCATCTTCTTCTGCATACTTGCGCAACGTTTCATAAGGGATCATTTCCTCGTTCACGATAACAGTATCGATACTATGACTTCCCAAATGATCGTAAATCGCTCTTAAATGGTCGGCTGCACTATAGCCTGTCGTTTCACCAAGCTGAGTCATCACGTTGCATACATACACTTTTTGCGCCGTTGTTTGCTCGATGGCTTCAGCAATACCCGGCACAATTAAGTTTGGCATAATACTCGTATATAGACTGCCCGGACCGATGACAATTAAATCGGCTTCGTGAATGGCATCGAGCGCTTCTGGTACAGGCGTTACGTTTTCCTGATGGTAATAAAGACGGTGAATCCGTTTGCCCGCCTTTGTAATAGAAGACTCTCCTGAAACCGTTGTACCATCCGTCATCACCGCATGCAAAGTGACGCATTCATTGCACGCCGGCAAAATCTTTCCTTTTACTTTTAGCACTTTTCCCATTTCCGAGATCGCCGTCGTAAAGTCACCAGTCAACGAGGTCATCGCCGCGAGCAGCAAGTTTCCGAGTGCATGACCGGATAATGAGCTTCCTTGAAAGCGATGCTGAAACAATTCTTCGATGAGCGGCTCGACTTCTGACATCGCAGCAATGACATTTCGTATATCCCCAGGCGGCGGAATATTGAGCTCATCTCTTAGCTTCCCAGAGCTCCCACCGTCATCGGCCACTGTAACAATCGCGGTTAAATCGACATCATAATTCTTTAACCCCCGCAACATGACTGAGAGACCCGTACCTCCCCCAATCGCAACGATGCGCGGCTTTTGATGTAGTTCGGTCATTTACACCAAACCTGCTTTAGTTTTATGGGCATCGCGATGATGAACCTTAACCTTGTATTCATTATCGAAGTGATTTCCCATGTATTCAGCCAATGTTACGGAACGGTGCTTTCCTCCGGTACACCCAATGGCAATAATGAGCTGGCTTTTTCCCTCACGCTTGTAATATGGAAGCATAAATTCAAGGAGGTCGGTCAGTTTTTGAATAAACGTTTGTGTCTCAGCCCATTTAAGCACATACGAAGACACTTCCTCATCCATCCCTGTTTTTGGCCGCATATGCTCAATATAATGAGGGTTTGGCAGGAAGCGTACATCAAAAACGAGATCCGCATCAATCGGGACCCCATATTTAAAGCCGAAGGAAATCATATTTACAGTGAACCATTCTTGCTCATGATGAGAAAACTGCTCAAGGATTTCTTCTCTTAACTGTCTAGGAGACAGATCGGTCGTATCAATAATTTGCTGGGCACGTCCTTTCAGCTCTTCCAGCATTCGGCGCTCCATCTCAATTCCGACCAATGGAGAACGGTGCGTTGCTAGAGGGTGAGAACGACGTGTTTCTTTATATCTAGATACTAGCACTTGGTTTTTCGCATCTAAATATAAAATGGTCGGGTGCAACTGATTGGCCGTATCAAACTGATCGAGCACTTCAAACAACTGATCAAAAAATTCGCGCCCTCTTAAGTCCATAACGACAGCCGCTTTTTTCATAGTGGCATTCGATCCTTGGAGCAATTCGTAAAACTTTGGAAGCAAGGCAGGGGGCAAGTTGTCCACACAATAATATCCTAAATCTTCAAAGCTACGCATGGCGACCGATTTTCCCGCACCGACATGCCGGTAATAATAACGAGCTCTTGTGATGCATCTGTCATTTAATTTCAACTCCTTCCGAATTCCATAAAGTCGTTTTATGATGGATCAAGACGGTAAGAAATTAATTCATAATCCGGCGTATACGTGAATGTTCCGTAAATGAACCCGCTTCCTTGAATGACATAATCTAAGATGTGGTGATCTCCTGGAGCCATCGGTAGTGATGCGATTTTTTGCTTATGCTGCCACTCCAAATGCCCTTCTGGTGAGTGACTCATGACCTCACCATCAAATTGCGTCGATAAAAAAGTGAACATCATCCATTCCGACACGATCGTTCCCTCATCTTGAATAGTAAAGGTAAATACGCCTTTTAATTGAGGAGCCCTCAGATAAAGACCGGTCTCTTCTCTGAATTCACGCCGCACCGTATCGCGGATGGATTCGCCGATCTCCATTTTTCCACCTGGAGCGACCCACCAGCCGCGTCTCGGCTTTGCAAAAGAAGGAGATGGTCATTATCGAATAAAACACAATTTGTGACTCGCTGCACGGCTTCTCTCCTCCTTTAGATCAAATGTCTAATCTAAAGTATACTATGTTTTATCATACGCCTCAATTCATTCGACGTACGGGTCAAGAGACAGACAAGATGATTTTACAAAAGCAGGAAGCACATTGAGCAAACCAAAGATGAGTCGTTGTCAGACACGCAAGCACACAGTCTTTACGAAACGAGAGAAAGTGCATTGTTTATTAAAGCTCATGGCCTTACTTTCAGCACAGGACGATCATACAGCCACTCTCCAAAATACAAAAAAAGAACGCGAACAAAGTTGCTGTTCGCGCTACTCTAAATATGTTTAAAAAGGGGGTCAATTTATATACATTATACATTGTGAGTATTGCAGGCGTATTACACAATGTTTAAAGCCAAATGACATTGTGTGAAAGTTTTATTAAACAGTTTGTGTCGCTTCTTTTTCGGCAAGCTCTTCAACAAACGCCTGAGCTGACTGTGCAGCAATACTACCGTCTCCGGTTGCTGTTACAATTTGACGTAACGTCTTCTCACGAATGTCCCCAGCAGCAAAAACACCTGGTACTGATGTTTCCATTTCTTCATTGGTCGGGATGTACCCTTCCTCATTTGTTATGCCTAAAGAAACAAAAGGGTCACTTAACGGCAACATTCCGATATAAATGAACACACCGTCTGTTGGAATGGTCTGTGTTTCACCCGTTTCAGAGTGTGCGAGCTCAATCTTGCTGACTTTTCCGCCTTCACCATGGATCTCTTTCACTTGGTGATTCCAAATAAAGTCGATTTTATCATTTTCCATAGCACGTTTTTGTAAGATCGGCTGCGCTCGAAGCTGATCACGTCTATGAACAATGGTTACCTTCTTGGCAAAGCGGGTTAAATACACCCCTTCTTCACATGCAGAGTCACCACCGCCAATGACGAAAATCTCCTTGTCTTTGAAAAAAGCTCCGTCACATACGGCACAATAGGATACGCCGCGACCGGCATACTCTTCTTCACCAGGCACACCAAGTTTTTTGTAATGCGCACCTGTACTAATAATGACTGAACGTGCTTTGTACTGCTTTGAGCCGGCATCAATTAATTTATATGATCCGTGGTCGACGATACTTTGTATATCGCCATAAGCGTATTCAGCTCCAAATTTCTTCGCATGCTCAAACATTTTTGTCGATAAATCCGGTCCTAAAATATGATCGTATCCTGGGTAGTTCTCAACGTCTTCTGTATTGGCCATCTGGCCTCCGGGAATTCCCCGTTCAATCATTAAAGTTGACATATTGGCTCTGGATGTGTACACCGCAGCGGTCATGCCTGCTGGGCCAGCGCCGATAATAGCAGTATCATAAATGTATTCTTCTGACATACCGTTCCCTCCTGTGATGCATGATCGATCTGTTCTCATCATAATAGGTCTTTTGGGAGGCGTCTATTTTTTTGCTTGGAGAGCTCTGTTTTTTTCACTTCACTCATCCATTGAAGCACTGATTTCAATGCTTCGGGTCTACTATGATAAAGCGTGCAGGCTTCCTCTGCAGTCAACGTTGTTTCGCTGGTCACATGAATCGCAGCTGCCCACGCCGCTCCCGTTTGCCCAGACAGTTCTGCTTTAACAATCTCCGTATACCAGTCACACCACTTTGTAAGCAATTCACGCCATTGGGCTTCATTGTCCGCACAAGACGTTTCCAAGTATTGGGCCACTTCAAAAAAGAGCGCGTTCTTCTGTTGGTCGTTCTTATTCAATATTCGATTTGCTATCTCTTTGGCTGTCGAGTGTAGAGGATAGCGATCAAGATCTGTTTCCTCAAGCTGATTCACTTTTGCCAACAAATAAATCGAGTACAGCTGCTTAGCTGGTGAATCTACAGAAAACAACCCAATGATCGATTCCTGGACCGTCCCATCCCCGCCAAATGCTGATAAAGTTGGGCGAAGCCACGGTGGCTCTTGATCTAAAACCTCGTCTGCTCGACTGGCATGTGACCATACTTTTTGCGCAAGTGAGGTGCGACCAGTGTGAAATGCACATAAAGAAAACCAATAAAAAAACGTAACATCGCACGGATAAGAGCTACGATATAACGGATATAACTTGCGAAAACCTGCTTCGTGTTCCCCAAGAATGGCAAACGTTGCGCCAAGTTTGTATTGTACGTCGGGCAACAATGGGTAAACATTTCTGAGCTTAGCAACGACAGACGCCCGCTTTTCTTTATTACCCATATAGTGATAGAATACGGCAAAATTACAAATGGCGTGCAAATTCCCCGGACTTTGCTCAAGGACGTCGTTGAGTGTACGAAAAGCCTTAGCAATACTCCCTTGGTAAAAATAGGCGAGGGCGAGATTGTTATGCGCCGCCCAAAATGTTGGTTGCATTTGTATAATGTGCTTAAATTGCTGCTCCGCTTTTTCAAACAGACCTTTAGCAAGCCAATCTTTTGCCTCTTCCTGCATCATTAATATTGAATCTTCGTCCTCTAGCCAGTCATCGGACATGACAGCAATCAAATCTTGAGCTTCCTCATAAAAATCGCCATTCGGCTCTGCCTGCAAATATTTTTTTGTATAATAAACCGCATCGTCAAAGCGACCGAGATGCGCAAAATTGTTAGCGACAAGAAAATAAGCTTCTCCCATGCCTTCTTCATCCCGTTTAAGAAGAGGAATTAGCCATTCATTTGACTTTTCATATTGTCCTGATTCAGCAAGACAAAGACCGAGCTGTGATTGATAAAAAGCATCGTCAGGGCTTTTGGCAATCGCTCTCTTCAGCAGCTTCTCCGCCTTTTGAAACATTGAATGCTTGAGGGCTCTTGTAGCCATGTCGAAAAGCTGCTCACTACTCAGATCGAAGGGATATACAGAAGCTACCGACTTGCTGCTCGGATAGCTTTCATTCTTCGTTCCATCCCACACCTGATTTGACATCATCGAGCCTCTCCCTTCTTCTAGTAATCGTTGTCCAAAAGTCGAGTATATCATAGGATTCGCTTTTCTGATACTAGTTTATGAATGCTTTTAACATAGCCTATTTCCAGATCGTAAAATCAGACACGTTCTTATGCTGCATTGAATAATAAACACGATTCAGCGGCGGACCTTACGTTAATCATTATACGAAGAAATTCTGGAAGTAGGAAAACGACATCAGCATAAAGACTGCAAAATGAATTTGGTCGGTGGACCCCTCTTAGTTTCGTCACAACCTGCTAAAAGTTAAAGCTAAAGAAGGAAACCTTTTTATCGATCGAATCCGGCAAATCGCAGAATATGGTAAACGTCACTGTGCATTTGTCATTGTGGAAGGCATTTTGTAAAAAGACTATTACGGCGACATGCTTCACCACTTCATCCATTACTTTAACAATCATACAGCTACTTATTAATTTGATCTGATTTCTTCTGTACCATTACTGTGCTACAATGCCAGCCCGAAAGAATGCACTTGGAGAAACTGCTCTACGCGCTTTTGGGAAGCTAAACGATGTTCTGGAAACCATCTTGACGACCACATGTCACAGGGCGACATAGTGAACCTGATACTCAATCAACTCAATCTGTTAACACAGCCATCGTTTAAGTGTGTAATGTCCTCGTCTCGGTTGCATGCTTCCTCACCTGAAAGCTTATAACTACTGGACAAAATGCTCTCAAGATCACTGAACACGTAAAAACCCGGTCACCCTAACGATTAAAGGTGCCGGGTTTCCTGGCTTATTCTTCTGACGCTTTTTCTTCTTTCGGCTGACTTCGCTCATGCAGCACTCGAGCAACCTCTTGAATAGGAAGATCTTGTTCTTGCAGTAAGACGAATAAGTGATACAGCAAGTCTGCCGCTTCCCATTTTAACTCTTCAGCATCACGGTTTTTCGCGGCGATAATGACTTCTGCCGCTTCTTCACCGACTTTTTTAAGAATTTTATCAATGCCTTTTTCAAATAAGTAGGTCGTGTAAGCACCCTCGGGCATTTCTTTAAATCTCGCCGCAATCGTATTTTCTAACTGAGTGAGTACATCGCCTATCGGTACAATGACGCCTTGCTTGTGAAATAAAATATTTGTGAAACAAGAACGTGTGCCTAGATGACAAGCAGGACCTGCTGGGACGACTTTAATGACTAATGTGTCTGCATCGCAATCGAAGCGAATCTCCTGAACGGCCTGAACATTACCAGACGTCCCACCCTTGTGCCACAGCTCCTCTCTTGATCGAGAGTAAAACCACGTTTCTCCTGTCTGTAATGTTTTCTCCAAAGACTCCTTATTCATAAACGCGACCATTAAAACTTCGAGTGTATTTGCATCCTGAATGACTGTAGGAATCAGTCCTTGAGAGTTAAAGGTAAGCTGGTCAACATTCATCGAATAAGCACTCCTTTCTCACGTAAAAAGCGTTTCACTTCTTCAACAGAAGTTTCTCTGTAATGAAAGATGGAAGCTGCCAACGCTGCATCTGCTTTTCCATTTTCAAAAACGTCTAAAAAATGCTGTGCTGAGCCAGCACCACCTGAAGCAATGACCGGAATCGATACACTTTCACTGATTTGCCGCGTGAGCTCGATATGAAACCCATCTTTTGAGCCGTCCGCATCCATACTTGTTAATAAAATCTCGCCTGCGCCTCGTTCTTCAGCCTCTCTCGCCCAATCTAACGCGCGTCGCTCGGTCGGCTTCCGTCCGCCATGCGTGAATACATAAAAATCGTTTCGTTCTGCATCATAGCGTGCATCGATCGCTGTGACGATGCATTGTGCGCCAAAGTAATCTGATCCCTCATTAATGAGTTCTGGTCTGAGTAAAGCTGCCGTATTGACGGATACTTTATCAGCACCTGCCCGCAGAATTCGTTTCATATCCTCTAAGCTATTAATACCGCCACCAACGGTAAATGGTATGGCTAACGTCGCTGCCACTTCACGGACGACATCGACCATCGTCTCGCGTCCTTCATGGGAAGCCGATATATCTAAAAACACGAGCTCGTCGGCACCTTGCTCGTTGTAGAACGTCGCAAGCTCGACGGGATCACCTGCGTCTCGCAATGAAACAAATTGAACACCTTTGACGACACGGCCTTCCTTCACATCTAAACATGGGATAATTCGTTTCGTAATCATTGGCTTGTCACCTGCAATGCCTCAGTCAATGAAAAGCGACCATCATATAATGCTTTCCCTGTAATCGCACCCGACACCCCTTCTGCATATCTTTCTTTCAGTACGTTAAGGTCTTGTAACGAGCTGACGCCTCCGGAGGCAATCACAGACACCCCTGTTGCTTTCGCCAAAGCGATGACCTCTTCAACGTTCGGACCCGCCAATGTGCCGTCCTTTGCAATATCCGTATAGATAAATGTCTGCGCGCCTGCCTCAGATAACGCTTTGCCGAGGTCGACAGCTTGCACCTCTGATGTTTCCAGCCACCCTTGAGTAGCAACCATGCCGTTCCGCGCATCAATGCCGATGACGATTTTTTCACGATACGTTTCGAGCATGCGCTTCGTAAATACAGCATCTTTGACGGCAACACTCCCGAGGATTACCCGCTCGACTCCTAAGTTTAAGTACGTTTTAATCGCTTCTTCAGTGCGGATTCCGCCGCCCACTTGAATCCGTGCGCCAGAAGCTTTTACTGCCTCAGCAATCGCTTCATGATTCACAGGTTCACCAGCTTTAGCACCATCTAAATCGACCATGTGCACCCACGTAGCACCTTCCTCTACAAAAGAAGCCGCCATCGCTGAAGGAGATTCACCATAGACTGTTTCTTTATTATAATCGCCTTGGTAAAGACGAACGCAGCGTCCTTTTAAAATATCAATTGCCGGATAGATTGTAAAACTCATGCCTTCTTCCCCTCACCTTCCGTCTGCATCGCAAATGCACGTAAGATCTCCATTCCTGTAGCGCCGCTTTTTTCGGGATGGAACTGCGTACCCATCACATTGTTTTTCCCAACAACTGCCGGAACGTCGACATCATAAGCAGCCGTCGCCCACACTTCATTTGGATCTGTATCAGCGATGTAGTAAGAATGGACAAAATAAACGTGACCTTCTGGAACCCCTTGCAGTAATGGGGCGTCACCATTTGTATAGGATAGCCGGTTCCAGCCCATATGTGGAACTTTATAGCCCGTTCCGTCAGAAAAAGCGCCTGAAAATCGCTTTGCCTGGCCTTTTAATAGTCCCAAGCCACGGGTATTTCCCTTCTCCTCGCTTGCTTCGTATAAAAGCTGCATGCCTAAACAAATACCGAGCAAAGGGACACCAGCTTGCACCTGCTCAACAAGCCATTTGTCGAACCCGTTTTGCTGAAGGGCGGTCGCAGCGTCTTTAAAGGCGCCGACACCTGGTAATAGTAACCCCTTCGCATGCGCGAGTTCATCCGGATTTGCTGACAGGACATAATCGTACTCAAGACGTTCGAGCGCTTTACTAACACTAAACAAATTGCCCATGCCGTAATCGACGATACCGATCATTTTACAGCTTTCCTTTCGTAGAAGGAACGCCTTTAACTCTCGGATCAATCGCCACAGCTTCATCGATTGCACGAGCTAAGGCTTTAAAGGAAGCTTCAATCATATGGTGGGTAATCTTTCCATAGTGGATAATGACGTGAAGATTCATCCGTGCTTCAACAGCGAGCTTCCAAAAAAATTCATGGACCAGCTCCGTATCGAACGTACCGACTTTTTGTGCTGGAAATGTTCCCCGCATTTCTAAGTGCGGACGATTGCTGAGATCAACAACGACTTGCACCAAAGCATCATCCATCGGTACCCATGCCTGCCCATAGCGACGAATGCCTTTTTTGTCTCCAACCGCTTGCTTCAGCGCTTCCCCTAGACAAATACCGATGTCCTCTGTCGTATGATGGTCGTCAATGTCCACATCACCGTGCGCTTTCACCTTGAGATCAAAATGTCCGTGTCGAGCAAATAGATCGAGCATATGGCTCATAAAAGGGACGTTGACGTCAATATCAACCTGACCTTCTCCGTCCAATCCGAATTCAAGCGTAATATCCGTTTCGTTTGTTTTTCTCGAAATCTGTCCTGTCCGACCTGTCATGATTTTTCCTCCATTCTTACCTCAACCGCACGGGCATGCGCTTCAAGCTCCTCAAGCCTGGCGAACTCGGCGATTGAAGAAGCATTTGCTTGCAGTGCTTCTTCACTATAATGAATAATGCTCGTTCGTTTCATAAAATCTTCTACGCTTAACGGGCTAGAAAATCGCGCTGTCCCATTCGTCGGCAACACATGACTCGGACCAGCAAAATAATCGCCGACGCTTTCTGCGCTATAAGGACCGATGAAGATCGCCCCTGCATGGCGAATACGATCAAGACAGGCATAAGGGTCTTTAACCATGAGTTCTAAATGCTCAGGGGCAATTTTATTGATGGCCTGAACGACTTCATCAAGCGATTCAAGCACATACAACCCGCCATAGCTCTCCAATGAAGCGCGTGCCACACTCTCTCGAGGAAGCCTGCTCACTTGAGATTCTAATTCTTCCGCCACCTGAGTGGCAAAGGGCTCGCTCGTCGTTAGTAAAATCGCTGAGGCAAGTGGGTCATGCTCTGCCTGTGACAATAAATCCGCCGCCACGACACGAGGGCTAACCACTTGCTCATCCGCAGCAATGACAATTTCACTCGGACCGGCAAACATGTCTATATCAACATCGCCGTACACTTGTTTTTTCGCTGTCGCAACGTAGATGTTACCAGGGCCAACGATTTTATCCACCTTTGGCACGGACTCTGTCCCATATGCGAAGGCGGCAATCGCTTGCGCACCACCCATTTTATACACTTCATCGACACCTGCAACTGCACATGCCGCTAAAATGCCTTCATTCATTTGCCCCTCTGTATCGGGAGGCGAAGCGACGACTATGCGCTGGACACCCGCCACCTTTGCCGGGATCGCTGTCATTAATACGCTGGACGCTAACGGCGCACTCCCTGCCGGAATGTAGATGCCTACCGAGTCAATCGGCGTCTGCTTTTGCCCTAAAACAGCCCCTTGATCTGTCGTCATAAACCAATTTTTAGGGAGGGCCCGCTCATGATAGGCTCTAATATTTGCCGCTGCTTCCTCCATCACCTTCTTCATCTGAGTGTCCACATTTTGCGCGGCTTTTTTTTGTTCTGCTAAAGAACATTGGAGGTTCGCCTTTTCAAGCTCTACACCATCAAACGTTTTCGTGTACGAAAGGAGCGCCTCGTCGCCGCGCTCACGAATATCACGGACAATATTTGCGACTGTTTCAGCGACCGATCCGTCAGATGGATCAACGCGGCGTTCGATAGGCATCTGAGAGGCAGATGTGCGAATGGGTTGAATCATTTATGAGCCCTCCTTCTCGACAACAGTTTTTAACCGTTCCGTCAAATGACGAATCGCATCGTCTTTTAGGCGATAACTGACAGGGTTGACAATGAGCCTCGATGTTATATCACGTATGTGCTGCATTTCGACTAGGCCATTTTCTTTTAATGTTCTCCCGGTCGACACAATATCAACAATTCGCTCTGCTAAACCGACCATCGGTGCGAGCTCGATCGAACCATTTAACTTAATGATTTCCACTTGCTCACCTTGTTCGCGAAAAAATTCTGAAGCAATTCGTGGATATTTTGTCGCTATTTTGGGCGCAAATAAGTCAGGCGTTGCTCCAGGCAATCCTGCCACCGATAAATGGCAACGGCTGATAAGAAGGTCAAGGACTTCATATACATTTCGATTTTCTTCAAGCAATACATCTTTACCGGCAATCCCGACGTCCGCCACACCATGCTCGACGTACACAGGAACATCTGAAGGCTTTGCAAGGATGAAAGTCATATTCTCAGCAGGCGCTTTTGCAAGAAGTTTTCTCGACAGGTCAAAGTCTTCAGGCAGATCGTACCCTGCGCTTCTGAGCATTTCAATCGCCTCATTAAAGATCCGCCCTTTAGGCATCGCAATCGTTAGCGCACTCATCCCTGTTCCCCCTTACCTGTCGTATAATCGAGATCGATGTCATGATTCTCGCGAAACGTATCAATATCCTTTACCCCATTGATATCTTGAGTGACAACTGTGTCCCCTTCTAAACGAAGGGCATTTGCTCTTTGAATCGCTTCTGCTCGCGTCGCTTCATCAAATAGTATCGTTTTCGGCTTTGGCTCTTTCACATCCCCGGGAGCAATTGCCGCTAAACGATCGAGCCGCAGACCAAATCCGGTCGCTTCCGTATCGCGCTCAAATTTGCCCATAAGACCGTTATAACGTCCGCCATTACAGAGTACCGCGCCCATATTTTGTGCATAGCCTTCAAATAAAATCCCGGTGTAATAACTCATGTGGGACACGAGGCTGACGTCCATCTTCACGTATGATTCCAGCCCAGCCTCTTTCACATATTCAAATAATGTGTTCAACTCATGCAATGCTTTATGCGTCATCCCGTTAGATGCTAAGGCACTCGCTGCTTCAAACCAATTTTCATTTGCTCGTAAAGTGAGCACATTCCTAAGTTTTTCCTTAGCTGCATCACTACACGTCAATTGATCAATCATTTCTGTATATCCGACAAAGTTTTTATTGTACAAAAAGCGCATTAAGGATTCTGCGAGGTGGTCATCGTCAAGAAGTTCAGCAAATAACCCTTTTAAAAAGCCAATATGTCCAACAGTGACCGAAAATTCTTCGATGCCTGCCGATTTTAAGCAATGAATCATTAACGTTAACACTTCAGCATCGGCACTCAAGCTTCCATCACCAATCAGTTCGACACCGATTTGTTCAAATTCAGCCGGCTTGCCTCCTTCTTGCTCCTGAGCCCGAAACACATTGGCATCATAGGAGAGGCGTAAAGGATAATCCGTCTGTTTAAATCGTGAAGCTGCTATTCTTGCAATGGGCACGGTCATATCTGGTCTAAGGACGAGTGTATGCCCTTGCTGGTCAAGAAGTTTAAAAAGTTGTTGATCTGAAATGGCCGATTCAGCACCAACCGTTTCGTAGTATTCTAACGTTGGCGTTTGCACTTTACGATATCCCCAAGAACGAATCGACTGCGAAACTGTTTGGCGAATGCCCTGCTTTTTTTCGACAAGGGCAGGCAGCGTGTCGCGCATTCCGAGTGGTTTTTCAAACATAAACAAAGATGACATTTTTTCACCCCAACATCCTTAAAATCCTTTAGTTCGCTAATAAGCTAACAAATTGAAGTAATGTTAGTCTACATGCTCAATTGGTCTGTGTCAAGAAAGCTTGCTAGTCTTGACTATCTAAACGGGCAATGCAAGCCAGGCTGATGGCTAGCCAATATTGCACCTTATCTTCAAGTAGTGACGGCTCAATTTTCAATAGGTCATAGCCTCCTTTATCGAAATGCACCGCCTCATCTTCCGGAATGGCATCTCGATACATCCGCAACATTGAACCAGAGGGTCGGTCCACAGCAAAAACATCTCGGAAATGAACAGCCGTGAGCTCAGCCACTGGCGTACCCTCTTCTGTTTTCACTTGAAAATGAAATGTCTTGAACTGTCCATTTACAATGAATCGTTCACCTGAGGAAAAATAAATACGCCATGTAGGAGCGAGCCCTCCTTTTCTATGTAAATCAATCTCACCAGCGAAGTGTTTGATCTGAAAAGTTTCCGACAAAAATGGACGGAGACTAATGAGATTTGCAAATGTGTAAGCAAACTCTTTATAATGTGAGGTTTTAGTACGAAGTGTCGCTAATTTCGAACCATCCATTCGAAATAAATAATTCGTCATTTTCCAGCTTGGAAGGTGCTGGAGCAATAAACGAGGGGCGAGTCTTTCTTGTTCAGTATTTTCGCTGGCGTTTCTTTCTTGTTCAGCACCCTCGTCATTTTGACGGTAGTCGTGTTTCGCTTGATTCGTTTTTTCGTCATTTTCACAATTGGGATGTCTCTCTTGTTCATTGTTTTCATCATTTTGACGCTTGGCGAGCGCTCTCGTTTGTTCAGCAGTCGATTTTTTGCGCGCATAGTTCGCACTTAATACGAGAGCGATAACGCCGACTGCCCATTCAATTGTAAACAGCCAAGCATCTTCGTCAATATCCCACGAAAACAAGAGTGCTGCCGCCCAAAATAAAGCGCCAACGGTGAGTGCTGCCAACGCTATCCATGCGAGTCGGCGCGAAAGACGGGCATAATATACAGAACGGTCCAACATTCTTCCCCTTCCTCATCACAAAATTATTCATCTATCTTTAACCGCTTTCTCTCTTGAACGACAAAGAAGCAGGCTTGTAAAAACCCGCTTCTATTCTTTCTCTTTTTCTTCCTTTTTCGTAAGCTGTTGCATCGGATTCCCTCCTACGAAAGCGCCGGCAGGTACATCTTTATGTACGAGTGTGCCTGCTGAAATGACAGCACCGTCACCAATCGTTACCCCAGGAAGAATCGTTGTGTTTGCACCAATCATGACGTCACTACCGATCACAATATCCCCAAGACGATATTCAGTAATTAAATATTCGTGCGTCAGCATCGTCGTATTGTAGCCAATGACACAATTTCGACCGACAGTGATCCGTTCTGGATACAGAATATCCGGCACGACCATCACAGCGAAGGCGGTGTGATCGCCAATATTCATTTTTAAAAAAGTTCGATATAACCAATTTTTTAAGGAGAAAAATGGTGTATACCGCCCAATTTGAATAACGATAAAATTTTTAACGACCTTCCAAAATGAAATGGTTTTGTACAACTGCCACAGTGAATTCACTTTCTCGACGGGGTACCGTGTCGTTTTTCTACTCATCGTCTTCTGTCAGCGGTAATAAATCCGACATATGTTCCAACCAGTAATCGGGCTTTAAAGCTTTTAAAAACTCGTGATCTTTAATGCTCCACGATACACAAGCCGTTTTGACACCCGCACGTTGCCCAGCTTCAATGTCATGAGAATTATCACCGATCATGATCGTTTCTGCTGGAGAAGCCTGCAATTTTTCCATCGCTAATAACACAGGTTCTGGATCTGGTTTAGCTCGATTCACATCATCCAAAGCGATCACCACTGGAAAAAAAGAACGTAAACCCATGATCTCAAGTCCTCGGTATGCTGTGTCTTTCATTTTCGTCGTAACAACACCAAGCTTGATCCCCTGCCGATCAAGTGCCTCAACGGTTTCTTGGACACCTGCAAACGCCGTTACCATCGCATCATGGTTTGTTAAATTATGATCTCTATACATACCGACCATTTCCTCCGACAGGTCTTGATCAAGGTTTTCAAACGTTTCATACAATGGTGGACCGATAAACGGGAGAACATCTTTCCGTTTGTATTGCCCAGGATAATAATGGTCTAATGTGTGTAAAAATGAAGAGATGATTAAATCGTTCGTGTTGATGAGTGTGCCATCGAGATCAAACAAACATGTTTTAATGCTCATACGTCATTTCCTTTCTTTTTGCAACCGGTCGCGCACGGTTCCATATCGCTGCAACGACGATCGTTAATACAATGGCTGTGACGAGCCGAATGACTAACAACGGCCAAACTGGAATGCCTAAAGGAATAAAAATAAGTGTATCCTCAATCACCGCATGACAAGATACGAGGAATATCATGGCTAAATAGACATCCTTTTTCGACACGCCATCTTCTTTCACCGCTTGAATCATCACAGCCGAGCCAAACGCTAAGCCGAAAAGAAGACCTGATGCCAATGTCGTGGACGTATTGGGCGCCATTCCAAGTGCCTTTGTCGCAGGAGTCATCCAGCGGGAAAACCGATCGACCCAGCCATAATCCTTAAGCCCTTGAATGACAACCATTAAAGGGATAACGATCATCGCCAATTGTAAAATACCTAATGCCGCTTGCTCAAGCCCTAACAAACCGATCGACAGCCATCCTTCAGGATTTGCTCCTTCTTCACTGATTGACGATCCCGTACGCGCAAGACTTTGTCCCCCTGACCAAAAGTGGTGGATGAGAAATGCTGACACGAGAGCTAGGCCGATACGAACGGCATAGACAACCCATACCTTGACACCCACCCTGGAAGCAACCACACCTTCAATCAAAAGGTTATGGGAAAAAGAGAGCATGACGGCTAAAATAAACACTTCTTTCACCGTCAAACTTAAGCTTAAAATAGCCCCAATCGCCGCGTATAAATTTAAGAACTGTCCAAGAATCAGCGGGATGGCTGCTTCCCCAGAAAGTCCAATCCAGCCCATCAACGGCTGAATAAACTGGACAACCCACGGAAGCACTGGCGTATATTGCAAAACCGTCACAAGCAACGTTATAGGAAAAATAACCTTTCCTAATGACCACGTCGTCGACAGACCCGTCATAACCCCTTTTTTTAAGGTTGCCTTCACGGGCGCTACCCCCTAACGTCATCCAAGTAGCGTGGATTGTTTTTTAAAGTCATACGTCGATATACCCAAATGCTGATTGCACCGATAATTAAGACGATAGAAATAAATTGCGCTGTCCGCAGTTCACCAAACATATATAGACTGTCCGTACGCATACCTTCGATAAAATAACGCCCGAATGAATACCAAATGACATACGATAGAAAGAGTTCACCACGCTTTAAATTCACCTTGCGCAGCGAAAGTAGGATGGCAAAACCGAGGATATTCCAAACAGATTCATATAAAAATGTCGGATGATAGTATGTACCATTAATGTACATTTGATTAATGATCCAATCCGGAAGAAACAAGCCCTCTAAAAAGCTGCGCGTTACTTCTCCACCATGTGCTTCTTGGTTCATGAAATTACCCCAGCGCCCGATCGCCTGCCCAAGTATAATAGAAGGTGCCGCAATATCAGCGATTTTCCAAAACGAAATACCACGTTTTTTGCAAAAACAAGCGCAGTCAGCACAGAACCAATTAAAGCCCCGTGGATTGCAATACCTCCGTTCCAAATGGCAATGATTTCATTCGGATGCTGAGAATAATACTCCCATTCAAATATCACGTAATAAATCCGCGCAGAGATGATCGCGATCGGAATCGCAAACAAAAGCAAATCAGAAAACAGATTTTTATCCAAGCCTTGGCGGACGCTTTCGCGCGAAGCAATCCAAAGCCCAAGAATTGCACCGGCAGCAATAATCATGCCATACCAATGCACCTGAATAAAACCTAAATCTAACGCTACAGGATCGAGTGGCTGTATTGTACTAAGCATCAAATCTCCCCTTTAAAAATCTTCATGTACAGAGTCATCAATTACATCAGTTAGCTTTGCGGAGAATTGCTCAGCCGCATTAACCCCCATCCGTTTTAAACGGAAGTTCATTGCAGCCACTTCAATAATGACAGCTAAGTTACGACCAGGACGAACTGGAATCGTAAGCTTAGGAATATCAACATCAATGATCTTCATCGTTTCTTCTTCTAAACCGAGCCGATCATACACTTTGTTTTGATCCCATAGCTCTAAATTAATGACAATCGAGATTTTTTTATAATTGCGGATTGCTCCTGCACCAAACAACGTCATTACATTTATAATTCCGAGACCACGAATCTCTAGTAAATGTTGAATAAGATCTGGTGAACTACCAATTAGTGTTTCATCGTCCTCTTGACGAATTTCAACACAATCGTCGGCAACTAAGCGATGTCCTCGCTTTACAAGCTCCAGCGCTGTTTCACTTTTACCGACGCCGCTCTTCCCGATGATCAGTACACCTACACCGTATAAATCGGTGAGAACCCCATGGATCGCCGTTGAAGGAGCAAGCTTACTTTCTAAATAATTTGTCAGACGGCTTGACAAACGGGTCGTCTTCATCGGAGAACTTAAAATTGGCACATCATCTTTCTTCGATGCTTCAATCAGCTCTGGAGGAATTTCCATCTCTCTGGATACGATGATCCCTGGTGTAATATCAGTACAAAGCTTTTGCATGCGCACTTTTTTTTCCTGATCATCCAAACTATTGAAAAAAGACAGCTCTGTTTTCCCTAACAATTGAAGCCGTTCAGCTGGATAATGAGCAAAATAACCGGCCATTTCTAAACCTGGTCGGGAGATATCACTCGTCACAATCGGACGGTCTATACCTTCTTCTCCACTAACCAATTCTAATTGAAATTTTTCTACGACATCTTTCATGCGGACCTTAGGCATTTCATCCATCCCTTCTTTGCTCAATCTCTCCGTCAAAAAAACATCACCTTATTGTAGCATGGGCACCCTAGTGTAGCAATTTAGCCAGTCCGATATCTACAAAGCTGTCAAATATTGATTTCATGAACCTCTTTTAACTCATCATGAATCGCATGAGTAGCATTCCTCTTCTCAAAACAAAAAACACTCCTACGAAATGAGGAGTGCGAGTCGCATAAATAAGCTTTTTGTTTAGTACATCGTCAACCGCATGTATTTCATGTCAATTCGAAAGCATGCTAACGCCGCTCACGAAGACGATCTAAGATAAAGTTTTGAATGACTAAATTGGCAACTGAAATTAATACAGAGGCAATAACCGCAGTGAAAAAGCCGTCCAGCAAGAAGGAATCTCCCATTAGCTGAGCCGTCAAATAAAGCGTAATGGCATTAATCACAAACAGAAATAAGCCGAGGGTAATAATGGTGACTGGTAAAGTTAATATAATGAGAATTGGCTTAATAATGACGTTTAATACTGCCAAAATAAAGCTGGCAAGAAACGCAGCACCTACACTGCTGATCAAAATTCCGTCAAAATAACTGGACAATGCCATAAGCAACAACGCATTAATTAACCATTGGATAATCCAGCCCATAAAGGTAACCCCCACTTACAATTTTGACTTAGCTTACACGACTGTAGCAGCTGAAAAATGCCGCCTGTATCTCGTAGAGAATGATGATGGAGACGTTCTTGCTTCATCACGCCTCCATACATACGACAACTCACATATATCTCTCCTTGTCCTTCATATGAACCGTAATCCCTCCCGTTTTCGCCGTAGCTACGAGAAGCATAGGGCTATCCACATCCCCTTTTTCAAATACATAACGCTTCTTAACAACTTCTCGTACGTCTTTCGTAACACGAACATCGGGCAGGGTGACTTTTAAATCGCCAAAGGTTGACGCCAATTGTCCATGGACATTTGTATTTTCCGGAAGTCTGACGTCGATACTTCCACTTGTTGTATTCAGCTTCAATAGCTCAGCATCACTGTCTAGAGCGGCAGAGACACTACCATGGAAGCTTGAAGCAGTCAGCTTACGAAAAATGCCTCGACTTAAAATAGTGCCATTAACAGTTTCTAACTCTGCTTCGTTTACAGAACCTTCTACATGAACATGACCATTGACGGTTTCTACTTCAAGCTCTTCCATCCGCACGCTCTCCAACGTAATCGATCCGTTTGTGTTCTTCAGCTCACCACGTTTGCTAACCATACCATTCCCGTTAAAAGAGCCATTAAACATTTCACAATCAAACTGTTCCATCTGTTGAAAAGGAATGACAAGCTTGCACTCGGCTTTAATTGTCTTTTCTTCAAGACGAAACTTAAACGTCTCATCATTAAATTCTGTAAATGCCTTCTGCAAGAAGTGACGTTTCGCTTGTTCTTTATATTCGACTTGATACACTTTAGCATAACATTCCAAACGAATTTCTGGTACATCCGCCGCAACAATTTCAATATCTCCATTATATAAATAAAGGTCGGCTTTCTTCACATGGGCATCTTGAAATAGATACGTATGATGTACTTCTTCAAAATGTCCAAAGTTTAAATCAAGGTCGGCTCGGCGAATTTTATCAATTGCTCCGCCGATAAAATCAGACCATTTTGCCTTACGGATAGACTCTTTATCGGTCTTATTCCCCGTCTCATCGTCATCTACTAAATGGACATTTGTCGATAACCCATACTCTTGTTCCGGTTGTGGCTGTTTTTCAGCTGAAGACTCTTGTTTAAGCGGTTTTTCAACTGTATTTGAAGGATTTTCTTCTTCGGCTTCTAACAAGATTAGAGCTTCATCAATCGTTAATTTACCCTCCTTCACTCTTTGGAGGATCTCCTTACGCTGCGTCGTACTCAACAGAACCACTCTCCTGTTCATCACCAATTCTCATAGACGTCCGTCTACTGCAAAACGCCGTTGATACGTTTATCGTATAATGGAATGATTGTTGGCCGCATCCGTCTCTAGACCGAGCGATCATCGAAGCTGTTAAAAAGTCGCCTCCGCTAATTGCTCCATCATCCGCTTTTGATCACGTTCAAGAATAGGACCTAAATATTTTCCTGTATGAGAAGCTGTTACTTGGGCAATGTCCTCAGGGGTTCCTGTCGCCACGATCGTGCCACCCCCATCCCCGCCTTCTGGTCCAAGATCAATAATATGGTCGGCTGTTTTGATGACATCTAAATTATGTTCGATGACGAGCACCGTATCTCCATTATCAGCGAGCCTTTGTAGTACAGACAGTAACCGTGATATATCATCCACATGAAGACCTGTCGTCGGCTCATCTAATATATAGAGAGAACGTCCTGTCGAACGGCGGTGTAGCTCAGAAGCTAACTTCACCCGCTGTGCTTCTCCACCAGACAGCGTCGTCGCTGGCTGTCCTAGCGTAATATAGCCAAGACCTACATCCGCAATTGTCTGTAGTTTCCGCTTAATTTTCGGGATGTTACTAAAGAATTCCAACGCATCATCGACGGTCATAGCTAAGACATCGGCAATGTTTTTTCCTTTATATTGCACGTCGAGCGTTTCCCGATTATACCTTTGCCCCCGACACACTTCACAAGGGACGTAAACGTCTGGCAAAAAGTGCATTTCAATTTTAATAATCCCATCGCCCCGGCAAGCTTCACAACGCCCACCCTTGACATTAAAACTAAATCGTCCCTTTTTATATCCTCGCACTTTAGCTTCGTTTGTAGACGCAAACACGTCACGGATATCATCAAACACGCCTGTATACGTCGCCGGGTTGGAACGAGGCGTTCTGCCAATTGGCGACTGATCGATATCGATGACCTTGTCAAGCTCTTCCAGTCCTTCCATCGTTGTAAATGCCCCTGGCTTCACTTTGCTTCGATGCAGCTTTTGCGCTATGTTTTTATAGAGAACTTCATTGACGAGCGTACTTTTACCCGAACCACTGACCCCTGTGACGCAAATAAACAGACCGAGCGGGAATGACGCCTTTACATTTTTTAAGTTGTTCTCCGACGCGCCTTTGACCGTAATGGCACGCTCAGTAAGCGCTCGACGCCTTGCTGGCACAGGAATAAACTTTTTGCCTGATAAATATTGTCCCGTCAAGGAGTTTGACGCTTTCATGACATCTTCAGGACTACCACTCGTGATGATTTCTCCGCCATGCACCCCCGCCCCTGGGCCAATATCGATTAAGTGATCTGCAGCGAGCATCGTATCTTCATCGTGTTCTACGACAATCAGTGTATTCCCTAAATCCCTCATCGATTTTAAGGTTGCTATTAAACGATCATTGTCCCGTTGATGCAAGCCTATCGACGGCTCGTCAAGAATGTATAGGACCCCTGATAGCCTCGACCCGATTTGCGTCGCCAAACGAATCCGCTGCGCCTCACCACCAGATAATGTCCCCGCGGATCGACTGAGCGATAAGTAGTCTAGTCCAACATTGACGAGAAAACTGAGACGCTCTTTGATTTCACGAAGAATAAGCTGACCAATCCGCAATTCTTTTTCCGTTAAATCGAGCTGCTCAACCCATGCATAACCATCATTTACTGATAACTTGGTAATTTCTCCGATATGTTTTTCATTTATTTTTACCGCTAATGCTTCTTTTTTAAGACGATGCCCCTTACAAGTTGGACACGCCTTTTGGGACATATATTTTTCCATTTGCTCGCGTACATAATCAGAGCTCGTTTCACGGTATCGCCGTTCTACATTTTTTAGCACGCCTTCAAATTGGATGTATTGCTCACGCACACGTCCAAAGTCATTTTCATAACGAAAATAGATTTTTTCTTTGCCGCTTCCATTTAATAATATGTCCATTTCTTTTTCGGAAAGCTCTTTTACCGGTGCATCCATTGGAATTCCATAATGATCACAAACACTCTTTAAAAGCTCAGGATAGTATTGTGAACTCGTCGGCTCCCATACACTGATCGCGTGCTCTTTCAAACTTAACGAACGATCTGGAATGATGAGATCTACGTCGACCTCGAGCTTTTGTCCAAGACCGTCACAAGACGGACAAGCACCAAAAGGAGAATTAAATGAAAAAAGACGTGGCTCAAGCTCTCCTACAGAAAAACCACAGATCGGGCAGGCGTGATTTTCACTAAAGAGGAGCTCCTCGCCATCGATGACATCGATCATGACCTGCCCTTCGCCTAAACGAAGTGCCGTTTCTAATGAATCTGCCAGTCTTGAAGCGACCCCTTCTTTAATAACAACGCGGTCAACGACAACTTCGATATCATGCTTCTTATTTTTTTCGAGCTGAATATCATCATTAATGTCACGTAGCTCTTTATCTACACGAACACGGACGTAGCCTTGCTTTTTTATGTCTTCAAGTGTTTTGACATGCGTACCCTTTCGACCAGAAACGACGGGCGCAAGGATTTGCATCTTCGTCCGTTCTTCGTAGCTCAGCATTCGATCGACCATCTGCTCAATCGTTTGTGACGTTATTTCTGCCCCATGCTTTGGACAAACAGGCTTCCCAATACGGGCAAATAATAAGCGCAGGTAATCATAGATTTCAGTGACTGTTCCGACTGTGGAACGCGGATTTCTGCTCGTCGTTTTTTGGTCAATTGAAATTGCTGGAGATAACCCCTCAATAGAGTCGACGTCGGGCTTATCCATTTGTCCTAAGAACTGCCGAGCGTACGCGGATAATGATTCGACGTACCGGCGTTGTCCCTCTGCATATATCGTATCAAAAGCAAGAGAAGATTTTCCCGATCCGGATAAACCGGTCATTACAACGAGCTGATCTCTCGGAATTGTGACATTTAGATTTTTCAAATTGTGGGCGCGTGCACCTTGAATTACGATCTTATCAGTTGCCATTCTTTTCATCCTTCCGCTTTCAATTCGAGGACGGCATCCCTTAACTGAGCTGCTTTTTCAAAATCAAGGGCCTTCGCTGCTTCTTTCATTTCTGTTTCAAGTTGCGTAATTAGCTTGTCTTTTTCTTTCTTTGACAATTGATTTGCTTCCTTGTCAGCAAAGTATGTTGTCTCTTCCTCCGCTACCGACGTCGCTTGAATGAGACCGCGAATGTCTTTTTTAATGGTTTGTGGTGTAATCCCATGAACCTTATTGTATTCTTCTTGAATTTCACGCCTGCGTTTTGTTTCTTCTATTGCGACCGACATCGCTTCTGTGATCGTATCAGCATACATAATAACGTGACCATTTGCATTCCGCGCAGCTCTCCCCATCGTCTGAATCAATGAGCGCTCCGAGCGAAGAAAGCCTTGTTTATCTGCATCGAGAATCGCGACGAGGGATACTTCTGGGATATCAAGCCCCTCCCTAAGTAAGTTAATCCCAACGAGCACATCATATTTGCCAGCACGAAGATCACGGATGATCTCAATTCTTTCTAACGTTTTGATCTCCGAATGAAGATAGGAAACTTGTACACCGACTTCTTTTAAATAATCGGTTAGATCTTCTGACATTTTTTTCGTCAGCGTCGTAATGAGTACCCGCTCATTCTGTTCCACTCTCTGCCTAATTTCTGATAGCAAATCGTCAATTTGACCTTCAATTTGGCGCACAGATACCGTCGGATCTAACAAACCGGTCGGACGGATGATTTGTTCAATAACCCCTGGTGAATGCTCATATTCATACGATCCAGGCGTGGCAGATACATATACGAGCTGGTTTGCTTTTTGCTCAAACTCGGAAAATTGGAGAGGCCTGTTATCCAACGCAGAAGGCAGTCGAAAGCCGTGGTCGACGAGCACTTGCTTCCTTGCCCGGTCTCCATTAAACATGCCGCGGACTTGGGGTAACGTCACATGTGACTCATCGATCATGATGAGAAAATCCTCTGGAAAATAATCGAGTAATGTATACGGGGTGGACCCTGCCTCACGCAACGTTAAATGACGTGAGTAGTTCTCAATGCCAGAACAAAAGCCCATTTCGCGCATCATTTCAAGGTCATAATTGGTGCGCTGCTCAAGGCGCTGGGCTTCAAGAAGCTTGCCTTCCTCATTCAACTTGTGCAGCTGCTCTTTAAGCTCTGCCTCAATTCGTTCGATTGCTAATTTCATCTTTTCTTCCCGAGTGACGAAGTGAGAAGCGGGGAAAATAGCGACGTGCTCGCGCTCACCAATGATTTCGCCAGTCAGAGCATCGACCTCGCGGATCCGATCAATTTCATCGCCAAAGAATTCTACACGGAGACAATGCTCATCTCTTGAGGCAGGAAATACCTCAACGACGTCACCCCGGACACGAAACGTCCCCCTTTGAAAATCAATATCGTTACGGTGATATTGAATGTCAACAAACCGGCGAAGGAGTTGATCCCGTTCAATGGTTTGGCCGACACGAAGAGAGCAAACCATCTCTTTATATTCTTCTGGTGAACCGAGTCCATAAATACACGACACACTCGCAACGATAATAACGTCCCGGCGTTCAAACAAAGCACTCGTTGCCGAATGTCGTAATTTATCAATTTCATCATTTATACTTGCATCTTTTTCAATGAATGTATCCGTTTGAGGCACATATGCTTCCGGTTGGTAATAATCATAATAGCTGACAAAATATTCAACCGCATTATTAGGGAAATACTCTTTGAACTCGCTGTAAAGCTGGCCCGCCAAAGTCTTATTATGCGCGATAACGAGCGTTGGCTTATTCACTTGCTGGATGACATTCGACATCGTAAACGTTTTCCCTGTTCCCGTCGCTCCTAGCAAAGTCTGGTGACGCTCCCCTTGCAAAATTCCGTTTGAGAGCTGTTCAATGGCCTTCGGCTGATCTCCCTCTGGACTATACTTTGATACAACTTGAAGCTGTTCCATTGTATTTCCCTCCCTTACATATCATTCGTAAGTAATTGTATCACATTTCCGGTTAAAGTCACGCAAAAATCGAACGGACATTCGTATATTCATTGCCACACAAACGGTCTTTCCATAGAGGAAAAGACTTCCTCTTTCCAACAATATAATGCCCTTATTTGCGTAAGCTAAAACAGAGCCCTCTCCTTGCCTAAGAAAGACATTGGTCAAGTCCCCCCATGTCATTAGTTCAATTTCACTCCTATTTGATTCATTAAAAAAAGCTGCCAGCACACGATGCCCGCAGCGTAGAGTGTAGACAAAGTCTTTCTTCGTTTTGTTTACACTCTTTTTTTTCGAGGAAAATGAACACCTCACAAACAGCCCAGCTTAACCGCTTGTCACGACTTACGAAGAAAAGCGAACACACACGGATAGAACTTTCATTCATAAGACCCAGCGGACGAGGAGCAAAGCAGTAGCCTACCCTTTACTTCCTGTTAATGCGATTCCTTCAATAATTTGACGCTGAGCAACGACGTAAATGACCAAAACGGGAATGACAGAGATTGTCGTTCCTGCCATAAGAAGTGCCCAATCCGCAGCGTACAGCCCTTTAAAATAATCGAGCAGTAATGGGACGGTGAACAATTCAGGAGAAGACAAAAAGACTAAAGGCTGGATAAAGTTATTGTAAATCTGTATAAACGCAAAGATTCCGAAGGCCGCTAAAGCCGGTCGTACGAGAGGCAGTATAACGTGCCAATAAATCCGTAAAGGGTTTGCACCATCTATAACTGCTGCCTCTTCAACATCGTCTGGAATACCTTTAATGAACTGACGAAGTAGAAAGACACCAAATGCATTAAAAATGGCATTCGGAACAATCACAGACGCATGTGTATTCAGCCAGCCGAGCCATTCCATAATTAAATATAAGGGAATCAGCGTGACCTGCATCGGAACCATCATCGTCGAGAGAAAGAGAATAAAGAGAAACTCCCGACCTGGAAAGCGGATTTTTGCAAACGCATACGCTGCCATTGAAGCCGTAAGTAATTGACTGCCAACGACAATCAGCGCAATATAAAACGAGTTAAAGTAAGCTTTTCCAAATGGCATGGCTTGTAAAGAATTGATGAAATTCTCCCAAATAAATGTTTCTGGAATTAAAGTTGGTGGGACGGCAACAATTTCTTCAAACGTTTTAAACGAGCTAAGCACCATCCAAAGAAACGGCCCAACCATAAATAGTGAAGCGACGATCAAGACAAGATGAAGCAGTAGCTTAGGATAGCTTTTCGCTATTGTTCGTGGATTCGCTCTTGTCTGCTCATGCACTGTTCCTACTTTAGCCTTCATAGTGCACCCACTTTCTCGAGCCGAAGAACTGAATTAGCGTAAAGATGAGAATAAAGGCAAACAAGATGACTGCAGCTGACGCGCTTGCACCAAAATCAAATTTTCGAAAAGCTGAATCGTACACGTGATAGACGAGAGTGTAGCTTGCTTTTCCCGGACCGCCATTCGTCATAACAAATGCCTGGTCAAACACTTGGAAGGACGTAATTACACTCATAATAGCAACGAAGAACGTCGTTGGTGAGAGAAGAGGCAATGTAATTGACCAAAACTTTCGAAATGGAGTAGCCCCGTCCATTTCTGCCGCTTCATAATATGTCTGAGAAATCCCTTTTAGACCTGCTAGAAAAATCACCATATTATAGCCAAGCTGCCACCAAATGCTTAAAATGGCGATGGAAGGAATAACCCACGTCGTACTCGAAATCCAGCGCGGTCCTTCAATACCGAAGTTGGCAAGAAACTGATTAATAATACCGAGATCTGCATTATATATCCACATCCATATGACGGAAATTGAAACAGAGCTCGTAACAACTGGCGCAAAAAAGAAAAACCTGTACAACTCTTTTCCTTTAATATTGTTTAATGCTAAAGCGACGAGTAATGCCAAGATGATGCTAATGGGGATATAAAGGACGGAGTAATAAAACGTATTAATGAGCGCAGTATTAAACGCCGGGTTTTGAAATTGTAGAATAAAGTTTTCAATCCCGATAAACACCGGCGAACCGAATCCATTCCACTGCGTCAGACTCAATCCAAAGGCAAAAAGTAAAGGCAATAAAGAGAAAACAAGTAAACCGATAAGCTGAGGCGCAATAAGGATATAGCCCCACTTTTTTCGTGATTTGTTATTCATAAGGCTCCTCCTCGTATGAGAGTAGTAAGAACTCTTCCAAGACGAATTTCTAATTCCTTATGCTTTAGTGCTTGTTTATGCAACTGTAGGCTTATAATGCTTCTTCTTGTGCATTTTTCATAAATCTCGCCATTTCAGCAGCGTCCCTTAACGTAGCCTCAACACTTCTCTCTTGGATAAACATTAGCTCATAAATATCAGTGAGCTCGACTGTTAAACTCGGGATACGCGCTTCGTCCTCCAACACTTTTCCTTTGTTCAGACCTTCAATCAGGTATTCGGAATGTTCCGGGGGTGATCCTTCGACAATATCTTCCAACGAATTGACAGCAGGAATCGCATTTCCATTATCCGCAAGACGCACTTCCTGTCCTCGTACAGAAGTATAAAAACTCACAAATTTTTTCGTCGCTTCTGGGTGCTTCGTATTTTTGTTCACCCCGACATATGCAATTGAAATCAGAGGCTTCGCTTTCACATCTCCATTCGTCGGCCAAGGAATATAATCAAACTCTAAATTGTCCGCATCGAGAAACATTGGTGTCAGCCAACGCCCGGCACCAAGCATCGCCACTTGCTTTGAAAGGAATAACGCTTCTTGCCCTTGTCCTTGTGGAAGTGACCCGGCAAAAATTGAGTATTCCTCATCAATTAAGTGCCTCATAAACATAAAAGCTTCTTTTGTTTTAGCGTCTTGATCAATCACAACATCGCCTTCATCGTTAAACATTCGCCCACCATTTGACCAGACCCAGTTATAAATACCTGAGGAACCGCCATCTTGTACAAAAGCATATTTACCTGCTCTTTTAAACTCGGCAGCAATATCTTCAAATGTATCCCACGTCCAATCCCCATTGTCATAAAACTCCTGGGGGGTAGGGATGCCAAGCTCTTTAAACAAACCTTTGTTGTAATAAATGAGATTTGGATTTGAATCAGGCGGGATCGCGTAAATCGTATCTCCCTTCTTCGCAGGCCCCCAGACAGAGTCTGGAAAATCTGACTCTTTCACGTAGCTTTCATTACTATCCATAAAGTCACTTAAAGGTAGTAGCGTATCATTGTTCACTAAGAAACCAACTTGACTGTCGCTAATATAAAATGCATCTGGAGCCTGACCGCCTTGTAACCTCGTAATTAACGATTGATCGTATGTGCTTGAAGGTGAAGGTACAAGTGTGACCTCTATTTCTTCTTCAAGATCATTAAATTCATCAATTGCCCTTTGATAAACTTCGAGCTCTGCCGGATTTCCCCATGCAGTAATTGTAATATGCTTCACTTTATCATCAGTATAATTTGAATAATCTGATGATTCGCACCCTGAAATGATGAGACATAACGTAATCACACAACCGAGCCGTATGAGCCAATGACTTGTCGTCACAAAAAGTGCTCCTCTCCGATTGAAATATAAGCGCTTCATTTAAAAATCATAGCACAGGTCCTAAGTTTTTGACAACGCTTACAATATATATGGCTGAAGCAACAAACATATTCTTTTAAACTTAAACATGAAACGCACCACGTCACTCTTCTGCTATTAATATCACCTATACAACTAGCCTGCATGTTGATGAATGCTAGTTGTTGTACTGAAAAGCATTAGGCTTTTCACCGTTATTCACATCGTTTGCTCTTTTTGCTTCCACAATTTCTGATGACAAATTCCGAATAATCTTTAGGTGATCAGGCGGTCTTGACGAATGCCAAAGAACATGATCGCGGCCAGTTGGAAGTGCTCGTCGATGACAAGGAATGCATGTATGTGTGCGACCGAAGATACTTGGATTACGAACGGGTCGACTGCATGACGGATGAGGGCTATTTCTTTATATCTCGCCTGCGGAAAAATGCGGTCGTTCGGTCACTCGAACACTTCAAATTGCCGGACGACTCTGACGTGTTGTCCGATGAAATGGTCGTCATTGGCACCACGCAAAATCGATCGGAAAACACAGACGGAATATTCGGAACATATTTATGCGACGCTAGTGAAAAAAACACGACAAACGAATCCCACGATCTCGTTTGCCGCACTCACCTGTATTACTGTTAGAAATGATTTTGCTTTTGTTCAGATTGACTCATGTCATTTTGAATAAAACCTTTACGTTCCATCTTCCCCCACTCTTTCCGTCTTAATATGGCAGAGAGAATCCCTTCAAAACGCCAAATTAAACTGATTGGACGAAACCAAAAAACTTCGGTAAACGCTATTAAGAACAGGCGGAGAGTATCGGAAACTGAAGGATACGATTTTTGGCTCCACGCTTCAAATACAACAGACATCATAGAAAATACAGAAGCATAAAGTAGAAATAAAAGTGCGAGCAAGGCGGCAAACAAATAATAAACGTCTCCCATTAACAAGGAGATAAGCAAAAACAAATAGCCTCCTAACTCAATAATGGGCCCTAAAAATTCGATTATCCAAAAGTAAGGAAAGGAAATCATCCCCAAATATCCATAACGTGGATTTAATGTCATTCCTCTATGTCTCCATAAACTTTCAGTTAATCCTTGATGCCAACGTCTTCTTTGTTGCCTTAAATCTTTCAATGTTTCTGGTGCTTCCGTCCAACAAATCGGATCTGGAATAAAGACAATTCTTTTCTTCTTCTTCTCTTTCCGTGAAACTCTATGCAATCGTACGACTAACTCCATATCTTCTCCCACAGTTTTTGTCGAATAACCGCCTGCAAAAATAACCCACTTCTTAGAGAATACACTAAAAGCACCGGATATAATTAACATTAAGTTGAAACGACTTAGTGCAATTCTTCCCATTAAGAAAGCTCTCATATATTCCAATACTTGCATTGCAATAAGCGTGTTTGGCGATAAATGACGATTTACAACTTGTCCCAATTCAACACTAAAACCATTGGCAATTCGAACACTCCCACCAGCGGCAATGACCTCATCGTTCGATGAGACGATGGGCTCCATTACACGCAACAAAGACGTACGGTCTAAGAGGGAATCACCATCAATGGAACAAAAATAAGGGTACTTTGAAACATTAATGCCAGCATTTAAAGCATCTGCTTTTCCTCCATTGACTTTCTCAATGAATAATAAGTTGGGGTGTATTTCTGACTGATACACACCTAAAATTGGTTCGCATTTTATTTGAACACGGATGGATTTAGGAACTTCTCTCATTTGAAATAATTCTATCATTGTTTCCTTTGTTCCATCTGTCGACCCATCATCAATGACAATGATTTCGTATTGTGGATACGTTAAAGCTAAAAGAGAGTGTACACTGTTTACAACACCAATTTCTTCATTATATGCGGGGACAAGTACAGATACAGGTTTTGAGTATATGTAAGCTAAGTTTTTATTATCAACGACATATTTATCTAAGTGAACTTCTTTTTTTATACGAAAAATCGCAATGATTAACATTAAACCATACACAAGAATAACGACGATCATATAGAAAAGTATGATGTAAGCAAAAAATTTAAAAAGCGCTGAACTAATCATATACAATGTCATACGAGCGCCTCTCTTCCAAGTACGTCTTTGACCATATGTTTCGCATACTCATCTTCACTCGTCGACATAAATTGTTTCAACCGTTGAATACCGTCACGAGTTTCTTTTAATGATGATGCCGCTTGAGACCTTACTTCCCAAGAAGAATCTTCCAATAGTTCTGTTAACAACTCTAAAGTATGCTCCTCTGAAAGGTGTACAAGTAATTTGGCCGCCATTAATCGTTCAACCCAATTTCCCGAGTGAACAAAAGGTTTATAGCGTTCAACAGAAGAAGGATAACCTATATTGGCAATGGCTTTTAATGACCTTACTCGAATCTCAACATCTTCATCATCTAATAAGCCTTCCAAAAACGAAATATGTTGAAGATAATGTTGAACACCAAGTAAATCGATAAACACATACTGAAAATTTTGTGGTAGATCATTAAATCGTTTTAATAAAGTAGTGATTTGCGCAGTCTGCAACTCTATAAGTAAGTAACGATATTCATGTTCACCTAAGCGAAAGTTTGGATGAAGTAAATAGTGAACAAACCTTTTCTGATCAAACAATGAAATGACCTTATACATTAGTAAATATTGCTCTGGCGTGTATTTGATTTTTCTTTCCAGTGATTGATATACGTCGTTTAAGAGGAATTTCATTTGAAAATCCATTATTTTATGCAAGGCGTTTATATGAACACTCCGCCTACGGCTTCTTAATCGCTTTCGATAATAATCTTCTAAATAGGTATTTGTAAATTGGATAATTCGCTTCGTTACATCCTCACTAGCAATATTGTGCGCATAGCGAGTGAGTACAAGATCTGCAGCATCTCGTTCGAACTCATTATTTGGCAGAAGTGTTGCTGGTACCGATTTTCCTTCAATGAGATATTCATACCATTGACCTTCTCTTTGCAAAATATGCTCATGTAACCGTCTTTTATATCGACTTTCTAAATAATGACGCATGATCAAATAGAGGAGGGTGACTAGCAACATAACAATTAAGATGATAATCGTAATAATAATCCCATATATGATAGGTTCTATTGTAATCGCAACCTTTTTAATACTTTTTTCACTTTAGCTTCAAACAAACGAACGTTAAATGGTTTTTCGATAATTTCATCTACCCCGTTTTCATAAATATAAATAAGATCTTCCTCTGTTTTACGTTTGGACATCATAAAAATAATATATTTTTGATGATTTGGCATCTGCCTCAACTCATGTAAAACTTCAATTCCATTTTTTTAGGTAAAATATCATTCATAATGACAAGATGTTCATGACTCGATCGATACCAATCCGATTGCAAATACTCATACCCATCTTGAAAAGACCGAATCATTAAATTTGCGCCTTGAATGACACAACGTTCTAAGAGGTTTCGTAAAATAGACGAGATCATTGCATCTTCTTCTATAATACTCACTTTTACATCTTGTGCATCTCGTTCTTTAAAAGTTTGAATGTACTCTGTTTGACAAGGTTCTAACATCATTGAGTTCTTTAGAGCACTTTCTCCTCCAGTTAATATCTCATCTAATTCATATTGATGACTTGCGATTTCTGCAACACCCGTAGCAAGACCATAGAGCGGGTCTGAATCTTCATTTATCCCTAAAGTATCAAGTTGTTGGACAATCCTCTTTAAAAAGAAACTTGCCTCTTTTTCTCCTGAATTTGTCAATAAAACGAGCCACTGATTTTCTTCTGGAAAATCAAAAACTAAATCAGATTCCCTCATTTGCTCTACTAAAAAACCACTAAACTGTTTAGCTATGTCTTGTTCAGTAATAGCATTCAGTTCTACTTGTTCATAAATTTTACTACTCGGGTGAATTGCTAAAAAAACAAATGAAAATGTCGCTTTAGACCGAACATTATTTGCTAATTGAAGTTTAAAAATTGTGTTTAATAGAGAAACGTCAAGCATCTGATTTTCTTTACTATTTTTTATAAAAGCAATCGATGTGTGTTGCATCTACGTCACCAACTTTCGTTATACACGTCTATACGTCCAACAATTCCTAATGTAACAAATATATGAAATGGAGCAAGGACTCAACACCAACTGCTTGAGGCTCTTCTATTTGCAATCAAAAGTCTTCAATATACTCATGTACATAGTCTACTAAATCAACTTCTGTCATAATGTAATGTAACCCATTATCTTTTTCTAATGCAGCAAATAGTTCTTCCTCGTAGGCTTCTTGCATTGAGATCAATGTGAAAGGAATGTCATGTTGGGCTGATAATTCCTTCAACTTCTGAATTTGTTGTTCATCAGATGTACTCATTGAATAGACAAAAATTAAGTGTGCAACACCATTCGCTTGAGCAAAGGATTGAAACTCTTCTTCAACTAATTTTGGCCCAATGATAATGTTACGATCATAAGGGATTGTTGAGCCATTTGCTAATGTAAAGTTAAAAGCCTCACCATGATCCATGGAACCGTATAAAATGCCTGTTGCTATTTTTTCTAATTTGTTCATCATCCCCTCATCGTTCACAACAAAATACGTTAGTTGCTGCTGCTCTTTTGTATTGGCAATAATACTGTACAATTCATTGACTGAGGGGGTATTGACGTTAATAAATTGTTCAATTCCTTTTGAAGCAAGCACTTGTTTATCATGTGCAGTTGGTGAATAGCCAATGATCGCTTTTTGGCCAATTTGCCGATAAGCACCACTTTCAAGCTCTAAATCAGATAGACTCCCTAATGTTTTATCCCAACTTAAATAAGCTTCAAGCATTTCCATCGGTGTTGGTGTAATAAAATCATGAACATATACTTTATGTTCGACACTTTTAATATAGTTTGCTACTTTTTTAATTTCATTAATGGTGACTTCCTCACTGATTGGCATTGAAGTAAATTTTATATTCAATTCTTCTGTCTGTGCCTTCTCTTTTTCAAGCCAATCACTTCTAGAGGGTGCCATTAAAGAAATCGATTCTTTTACTTGAGAACGTTTTACTCTTGTAAACCACTCTTCATCTGTCGGAAATGGCCCGACAATCGCTGAATGCTCGGGTAACTGATAAACGTTACCTCTTTCCATATAACCTGGTAATAAAAACTTCAATTCGTATTGGTCTCCGACGACTTCTCCAACAGCCTGTTTCACGATATCTACACGATGCTTCCCTAAATAACAATGGACATAATACCTTTTGTCTTCATTTTCCTCTACCAATTTTTTTATTTGTTCAATTGAGTGGGTATTATCCCCTACCCATGGCAGCATGGGAAAAGAGTGAACCGGCATACCGGCTTTTTCTCCACTTGTTTTTTCCTTTTCTAATAAAGGGTTCTCTATTGGTACAAGTGGGCTAAGTAAAGTAATGACTCCGTCGTATCCTTCTTCTTTTAATCTCTCAAAATCGTCGCCTTCGGGGTAAGGGCCAAACGTAATCCGTTCCCCTTCTTCCACTTCTCCTTGTGACGCTTGGACAATAGCCGTACCAGTGTTTAAGAAATAATACATTGCAAAAGCGCAAAGAAATACTGTCGCACCAGCAAGTGCCCAAGCTGTTTTCCACTTTCTTTTTTTGACAATGAAAAAATAATAGACAAAAGAAGCAATAAAACCGAAGACAACCCAACCTATCACATAATATTTCATCACATTGTCGATTCTAAATTGAGACCAATTTTGATTCTCATAGGTTTGCTCAATGGGTACAACAACATATAAAAGGAAAAAGATACCGCCTCCGACACCTAGTGTACTTAAAAAGGTAAACCATAAGAAGAATTTTAAAAAAGAGTAGTTTTTTTGTTGATTATCCAATTTGTTCATCCTTTTTTTCTTTTACAATTGTGTCAATAATTTCATTCATCATCGGTACATATGTCCACCAATAGAATTGGTTATATCCATTCGCAAAAAACTTCAAAACATCGTTTAAACCAGCCCATTTGGTCAATGCTTTATTTGGATAATCTGCATAATCTCCCGCAAAATAGTACGTATTTTCATGTTCTTGATAAACAATGGCAGGAAAAGTCGAGGGAATACTGTTCTCTTTCAGTAAAGCTTTACCTTTCTCAGATATATTCAAGGAGTAATTTGCTAATATGGCACTACCTTCATTAGGCTGAACAATGTCAAACCAATACATATAGTAAGAATCCTCTGCTTTTGGAAATTTTTCTTGGCCTTTTTCATTGAATTCAAATGTTACTTTTCCGTCGTGTTCTTTATCATTCAACACAACGACCCGATCGGATGTATGCACAAAAGCAATCCCTTCTCCCGCAAACGTCCAATTATCATCATATTGCTTTTCATAATTTGCTATCAACCAAGGTGGCACTTCATCGCTACTTAAATCAATAAAATAACGCCCAGTCCACCCATTCCATTGAACACCTAAGTTTTTTTGCATAATGTCACTCGTTACTTCTTCAGTAGGCGTAGCAAATGAATTGAATTCTGCAATTAAAGTGGTATTCTCCGCTTTATGCCCAATGATCATATTCCACTCCGTTAAATCCACACCGCCATAAATATAACTTGAACGCTGTCCGTCAGGTTTTTCTTCTAAATCATTTTGATACACACCATATGTATCGGTTATGTAAATCAAGTCTAGATTGGATTCAGGAAGTTTATGAGATTCTTCTTGGTCGTATGGGTCATAGCCAAAGTAATCACGGCCTAAGTCATAATTTTGTCCTCTGAAAGAACCACTGTCGTGGATAATTTTTTTGTTTTCTAGAATCATAAACAGTCCATTATGTTCACGATAATCTGTTTTTGGAACAGTTTTATCAACGACAAATATATCTAAGGGGGTCTCTTCTTTAACCATCCATATGATTCTTGGTAAAAAGATAATAAACAGAATAGCGAATATTACAAATAAGCGCTTCACATCATTCACTCCTGAACGTTCAATAAACCTAATGTTTTTTTAACAAAATTATTTAAATTAATAAAAATTTTAGTGTTCATTGACTAGATCTCTTAATAAAATAAAGAATAATGATAACAACCTAATGTCATGACTATTATAACACAAGGTGAGTCTTTTGACTTATATTTAGTTGAATCAATTGAGTTAATTAATGTTAACATTCCGGTATGACAACTTCTTTTTCAGTGGAAAAATATTGGTTGCATCAATCGGTCGCGTTCCCAAACAAAACCGATTCGCAAGTAATGATATTATTACTTCCTTATTTAGTTCTCGAGTTCCAATTTGGTGATTTAAAAAACTGCCCCCATTGGTCAACATGTCTAACCAACAGGGATGGACTGTTCGGATGTGATAGTATGTTAGCCTTGGTTTATGAATTTGGTGGTTTATCTGGTAAAAGAACAAGACCAAGGGCATGATGGTCAGTTTCATAAAATGATTTTTGGACGAAACGAGGTTCCCCCCGTCCATCAAGTACTTGAATTTTTGTAAACGTCCGATTCACTTGCAAAGCATCATACAGCTCTTGAGCATTGCCAACGGAAAGACCATTGACTTTTTGAATCAATTCTCCAGTTTTAATTCCCATTGCTGCCGCTGGGCTATTCGGAAGGATTGCAAGTACGACGACACCTTCTGTTCGCATACTAAAATAAGGTGCGAGTTCACGATCTTTCCGTGCTTCATAAAAAGATATGAAAAGACGACCTCCCACCACCGCAACCGCACAAAGCCAAAAAAACGGGAAGTAGAATTGAGCAAGGCCAGCAAGCAAGACGACGAATCCAGTGAGCAAACCAAGCTTTCTCAAAGACTGAGCCACACCAGTACGAGCGGCTTTTCCTTGATATTGCTGTTTAAAAGCGACTGGGAAAGGAAAGAAAACGAATGTTACATACCCTTCAGGCAACCATGGCGCAGCAAAGCTTGGCCAAAGATTGGTCGCCATCACCCCTCCCTCAGATACCGGAACAATGATCAATAGCGGTACGAGCCACAACACATTCACAGACTGCCGCCCTATCCATTGACCTCTTTTACTCATATGTACCGACGGTGTCACCTTCAAATATCGCTTCCATAAAAGCAGCATACACTCAGCCACCAAAACGAATGCCAGAATCAATGTTAACCCTAAGATCGTTGATCGTGTTGACAACGGTTCAACCCAGGAAACAACCGCAGGAGGAAGAAAATCAGCATATAATGGAAAAGTCCCTAGGAGCAGTAATAGCGCTCCAAGCCATATCCCACCGGAAATAAATTGTAACGAGCCAGTTAAAGCCAAGACAGCTCCTATACCAGTAATCACCCAGAGCAAATCAACAGGAAGATGTGCAGGAAAAATATATAACACAACACTTAAACCTAGACCGACAAGAAAAGCTGGCCAAACGAGCTGAATAAGTTCAGATACGTGATCTTGTATTCTCGTGTGAAACATTTTTCTCTCTCGATGAATACGACGCCATCCGTTTACTATAGCAGCCACGATTAAGATATAAACGAGTGGCTGCATAAAAAAGCGTCCTATAGCTTGCAGCAATTGTATAATGATTTCCAACTATGTTGGCCTCCCCTCTCTGCAACATTATTCGTTTCGTTTTCAACGTTGTTTATCATCATGCTGCCAAAAACATCGTTTGAGAAAAAAGAGGAGCTGTCATTGGTCAGCTCCTCATCCCTGGATCTTTTCTTTTAGGAAGCCGCTTGCTCTGCAACAGTGTCAATGGCTTTTTGTAATTGCTGATCATCTTCTTGAGAGTTAATATGCTCGATGAGCTCTCCTTGAAGAACGTCGCCCGTTTCCTTCGTTAATTGACCAGTTACTTCGAGTCCATTCGCTTCTTGAAATGAGCTCAAAGCCTTTTCTGTTTCACTCGAAAAATACCCATCGGTTCGACCAGGGTTAAAACCAAGTCCTTTAAGCATCAGCTGTGCACTCTCCACATTAGGCCCTGTCGTGTCTGGGGCAATTGGCTCATCAATGGCAAGCGGGTATGTGTAGTAATAATCTGGCTGTTGCTTTGGAATCGTAGGCTCTACCCCTTTTTCATGAATCCAATTGCCATTTGGTGTGAGCCATTTTAGAAAACTAATTTTGAGACTGCTACCGTCATCAAGTGGGATGACCTGCTGGACCGTCCCTTTTCCGAAGGAGGTTTCTCCAACAACATCATATCCACCGTTTTCTTTTAAAGAAGCCGCGAGAATTTCTGACGCTGAAGCACTTCCACGGTCAATCACACCGACGATAGGGTATGGCTTTTTCGCTTCATTCTCTGTAAAAATGGGTGTTTTGTTACCTTCTCCATCCTCCTGCTGTAAGAACGGTTCATCATTTGGAAACAGTTCATTAGCAATATCCTCTACACTATTTAAATAGCCTCCTGGGTTTCCCCTGACATCAATGACGAGCCCATCAATACCTTTTGCTTCAAGCTCCTCCAACTGATTAGTAAAATCAGCAGCAGTCTCTTCAGAGAAAGATGTCATTTCAATAATCCCAATGGTCTGTCCGTCTACCTCTTCTACGCTTGAATAAACCGTCTCCAACGGTATTGTATCTCTCGTCACTTCAACTTCCACTGGCTCAGAGGAAGTTCCGCGTAACACTTCAAGTGTAACGACCGTACCTTTTTCGCCCCGAATTTTATTCATTGCTTCATGTGTTGTATAGCCATCTAAAGATTCTCCGTCAGCCGAAAGGATCTTATCATTTGGACGAAGACCTTCTTTCTCAGCAGGCGAACCTTTGAGAGGAGATATGATCACAATCTTGCCGTCACGCTTACTTATTTCTGCACCAATGCCTTCAAATGAGGATTCCAGGGATTGCATTAATTGCTCAGAAGCTTCGGCATTCATATATGTTGTAAACTCATCGTCGAGAGAGCCTACCATCCCTTGGATGGCCCCATCCATTAGCGCTTCTTGGGAGACATCTTCTAAATAGACAGATTGAATGGCGTTATAGATCTGTTTTAATTTATCAAATTGCTCTGTCTGTTCTTTCGCTTTTTTTTCATTTCCAGGCAGTAAGGACTCCGATTTCATCACAAGCTCTTTATACGCCTCAGACTGCTCCTGTAAAGTATCATTCATCGCAAAATACGTGCCACCAGCACCTAGAAAAAGACAAAGTACCATTAGAGCAACAGCGGCGGTTGTTTTGATCTTCATGATCAACCTCCTTTTCAAATCATAACGACATTCACTTGTTCATCTCACGCTCTTCATAAGAACAATATTGTAAATTCACAGTAAATCAATCATATCAAATTATAGGTATACAAGAAAGTTATTAAAAATGATTGTAACAATAAATTTCTGCTAATGATTTGAATACAGTAAAAGCCTGTCGATTGATCTTCTCAAGAGAAGAATCGACAGGCCTCATTAAATATTATTTTACATAGAATTGTAAAATACGATCAATCATTACAGCTGTTTCAGCTCGTGTAGCTTCGTCAAGTGGCTTTAATTGGTTTTCGTTACCTTGAACTAAGCCTGTTTTCTCTAGCTGACTTATGCCGTCTTTCGCATAGCTCGCAATGGAGGAGACGTCCTCATAGCCCTCTAGCGTATTTTTTGCGGCATTCGCCGGTAGTTTATCTAATGCTGTTAATGCGCGAGCCGTCATTGTGAATAAGTCTTGACGAGCGATGTGCGCATTCGGGTTAAAGCGGTTGTCGCCCGTTCCTTGAACGATACCTAGATCTTTAGCA